>JACSRL010000338.1 GCA_014879765.1 Anaerolinea sp.
GACTGTAGCATCAGAAACCGGGTTTTTGTCTCGCAGACCAGGCTCATGGCGCCATGAAAGGCCGCTGCGCAAGCGAAGCCCATGCCGCACGAGAAAAACCCGGTTTCTGGCAGTTAATCGGCTTCTTGATCACCCGCTGCGCCAGCCTCATAGGCCGGCGACTCCTCGTGGATGTACCGGCTGCGCGCCGCCGGCCGGCTTGCGGCCAGGCCAGGCGCGATCCTGTCGCGTGCCTCGGGGACCACATCCGGCGCCTGGGCCAAGGCAGCCTCGTAGCGACTGCGGCTCCCGCGCCGGGCGCGCTCCTGCAAGTACTCCTCGGTCAGCAGGGCGGACAGCTTCTCGGCGACCGCCACGGTCACAAATTGATTGATCGAAATCCCGTCCTGTTGCGCCAGAACCTTGACCTTCCTGTGCAGAGAATCGGGCAGTCGCACACTTAACGTCGTCATGTCGCAGCTCCCATAAAGGCTAAAACCAGTCGGCCGGGTGCATATACCAGGGGCCAGCGGCGAAGGCGGCGCTGAGCGCGGCGCAGATGGCGTCGTCGCCGTGCAGCGCGCCCACGGTGCGCGCCTGCCAGGGGCTCAGCGCGCCGGCATAGAGCTGGCTCCACGTGGCGATGTCGCACTGCACCTGTGGGCGGGTCGCGGTGGGCGTCACCTGGGCCGCGCCGCCGGCAATGCGCACGTGCAGCGGCGCCCGGTTGGCGGGCAGTTGGGCATCCTCCACGTGCAGCGTGAACTCGGCCTCCACGCCGGCCGGGTAGCGGCGGGCGGCCAGCGCGGCCGGCAGATGCACCACCCGCAGCATGAAGCCGTTGAGCAGCCGCGCGGCCGGGTAGAAGACGAAGTCGGCCGCCTCGGCGCCGCGCGGGTAGGGCTCGGCCAGGCTCCACAGCAGCGGGCTGCCCTGCGGCGCGTTGACCAGCACCGCGCTGGCCTGCTCCCCCAGCGCGGCCAGGAAGCCAGCCAGCCCCCGCCAGGCCCGCTCGCTGGTCCACACCCACTCCATCACCTGGCAGGGGAAGCCGCTGGCGCCGCGGGTCAGCGTGTAGACCAGATAGCCCTCCACCGCGCCATCGACCTGGAAGTGTACGATCTCGTGCTCCGGCTTGGCCACCTTGCGCCGCCACTCCCAGTCGCCGCGGGCCGGCCAGCCGTTGTTCTGCGGCAGGCTGCGGGCGCGGGCATGGCAGGCGCGCAGGCTGGCCTCATCCGCCGCGCCGGCTCGCCGCACGTGCAGCCGCTCCGGGTAGTCGGTCAGCAGGTGCGGGGCCAGCTCCATCTGCCAGGTGAAGTTAGCCAGGCCATAGCCCAGGCCGCGGTAGAAGCCCACGGAGAAGGGAAAGAGCAGCGACAGCGGCATCTGCCGGCCATGCAGCTCCGCCAGCAGGCCGGCCATCAACTGGCGGGCATAGCCGCGGCGGCGCTCCTCCGGCGGCACCGCCACACTGGCCACCAGCCCGGCCTCCACCTCGCCCCCCAGCAGGCTGACCGGCCGGGTGAAGACATTCAGCGCGGCCACCGGCTGGCCTGCGTCGTTCTCCAGCAGCCGCAGCGCCCTGTGATCGACGCGGCCGCTGCCGTTGTAGGCCTCCAGATAGCGTTCCGCCGCCAGGCGAAAGGCCCGCGACTGGATGTCGGCGACGATGGGGATTTCGTTGGGGGTGATGGGGCGGTAGGGCATGGGAGGAACTCGCGGGAACTCGGAGGAACTTCTCCTACAACGATTGTGTATCCGTCGGTCGAGTAGCGGGTTGAGGGCGCACGACTCGCATGAGGGCAGCCAAGTCCAGCGTATCGAGACCCGCCAACGGCGCGCTCAGGTCTCGATACGCTGGAAGCCTCTCACCTCATGTTCCGCGCGTTACCTCAACCCGCTACTCGACCGACGATAGACAAGTTTTCATCCTCAGCCAGCCACCCGCACCGCCAGCCGCTGGCAGGGCGCGGTCTCGACATGCAGGATGTGATTGCCGTCGTCGTACTGCCAGCCATCGACCGCCGCGCCGTCCACCTCGACGCTTTCGGGCGCGCCGGCCAGGCCGTGGATCTGCCAGGCCCAGCGCCGCCGCGGGGAGATGAACGACCCTTCGCTGTTGACGGCGACGTGCAGCCAGGTGTCGTCGCCGCGCAGGGCAAAGCGGGTCAGCTTGAACTGGCCCGCCTGATAGGCCAGCGTCTCGCCGTCATCCTCGTACCACAGGCTCTCGCCGATGCCGGGATAGACGCGCAGGGTCACGGTCTCGGCCGGCGGCTGAGCGGTGTGCTGCTGCACCGGCTGCATGGGCAGCACGCTGCCCGCCTTGACGAAGAGAGGCACAAGGTCCAGCGGGGCATCGGCCCAGTGCTCGCGCTGGCCGGCCAGCCGCTGGCCGCGCCAGAAATCGTACCACTGGCCGGCCGGCAGATAGACGCTGCGCCCCGCCGCGCCTTCCTCCAGCACCGGCGCGACCAGCAGGTCGCTGCCCAGCGTGAACTGGTCATCCAGGTTGATCGCGATCGGGTCGGACTGATAGGCGAGCACCAGCGGCCGCATGATGGGCGCGCCGCTCTGGCTGCTCTCCCAGAACGCGGTGTAGATGGCCGGCAGCAGCTCATAGCGCAGCTCGATGGCCCGGCGGCAGATGGCCTCGATCTCCGGGCCAAAGGCCCACGGCTCCTGATCGGCCGTGCCCATGGCCGCGTGGTTGCGGAAGAAGGGGGTCAACGCGCCCAGTTGCGTCCAGCGGGCCAGCAGCTCCCCGGTGCAGTCGCCGGCAAAGCCGCCCACGTCCGCGCCGTGGAAGGGGATGCCCGACAGGCCCAGGCTCAGCCCCATGGCCACGGTCAGCCGCAGGTGCTCCCAGGTGCTGAAGTTGTCGCCGGTCCAGACCATGGCGTGGCGCTGGTGGCCGGCGTAGGCTGAGCGGCTGATCACCAACTGGCGCTGGTCGGGACGCAGCCGCGCCAGCCCCTCGGCCGTGGCCCGCGCCATCTGCGTGCCATAGGCGTTGTGCATCTGGCGATGGGTGGCGCCGTGGCCCTCCAGGTGGAAGGGGGTGTCGTCGGGCAGGATCACGTCGTCGAAGAGGGAGGGCTCGTTCATGTCGTTCCAGAAGCCGGCGATGCCATCCTCCAGCAGCCCGGCGTAGAGCTGGCCCCACCAGACGCGCACGGCCGGGTCAGTGAAGTCGGGAAAATGGCAGTCCCCCGGCCAGACCGGCCCCACGAACGGCGCGCCGTCGGCCGTGCGCAGAAACGCGCCGCGCGCCAGCCCATCGTCATACACCGCGTAGCCGGGATCGACCTTGACCCCCGCGTCGATGATGGCCACGGTTCGGATCCCCTCGGCCCGCAGGTCGGCGATCATCTCCCGGTAGCCGGGGAAGGCCTCCTGGTTCCAGGTGAAGCAGCGGAACTCATCCATGTAGTCGATGTCCAGGTAGAGCGCGTCCAGCGGGATGCTGCGCTGGCGGAACTGCGCGGCCAGATCGCGCACCGTGGCCTCGTCGGGATAGCTCCAGCGGGCCTGGTGAAAGCCCAGCGCCCAGAGCGGCGGCAGCGCCATGCGTCCGGTCAGCTCGCCGTAGCTTTCCAGCACTCCTGACAGCCGGGGCGCGGCCATGAAATAGTAGCGCAGCTCGCCGGCCGCCGCGCCGAAGCTCAGCCTGTCGCCGTCGCTGTGGCCAAAGTCGAAGAAGCTGCGCGCCGGGTTGTCCAGCAGCAGGCCATAGGCCGCGCTGGCGCCACCGCTGCGCCCGCCGGAGCCGGTGGACGCCACCGGGAGAAGCCCCAGGAAGAAGGGGATGCTCTGGTAGAGAGGATCGTCCCCCAACTCATAGCAGGCCGGGTCGGTGTTGTACAGCTCAAAGCGCCGGCCGCGGCGGGCCATGGGAAAAGCTTTCTCTCCCAGGCCGTAGAAATGCGCGCCGGGCAGCAGCCGCTGGCGGCCGATCACCGGCCGGTCGCCCTCCACCGCCGCGCCCCAGCCCAGCCCCTCGGCGTCCGTGGCCAGCAGCCGGCCCAGCGGATCGTAGAAGCTCAGCCGGCAGGGCGCGCGCTGCACCCGGCAGATCAGGGCCGCGCTGCGCAGCTCCAGCGTCGCCGCGCCGGCCTGGAACGCCGTCTCGACCGGCGGCCACTCCGTGCGCGCCACGGCATAGGAAAAGCCATGGTCGAACTGGCCATCGGGCGCCAGCCGCACCCGCGCCACCTCCGGCGCCAGCAGCTCAACCCGCAGCGCCGCCTGCCCGCAGCGCACATCCAGACGCTGGCCGTCGAACTCGAACGATGTTATGTCGCCTAGGTAGTGGTAGTTTTGGTCTGTCATAGGGTTTCCTCTGCCACGTGACTCGTGAAACGTGAAACGTGAAACGTGACCGGAATCGCGGGACATGTCTCTGGATTACGAGTTACGGGTTACGAGTTACGGGTTTTCCTCTGACTCGTGATGCGTGAAACGTGATCGGAATCGCGGGACATGTCTCTGGATTACGAGTTACGGGTTACGGGTTACGGGTTTTCCTCTGACTCGTGATGCGTGAAACGTGATCGGAATCGCGGAAAATGTCTC
>JACSRL010000547.1 GCA_014879765.1 Anaerolinea sp.
GGATCGTTCATCCCGCCCCCGATCAGCGAGGCGTCCCGCCGAGCCGGGCGAGACGCCCTCTGGATCGTTTATTTTAGACTCTCAAGGAGCTTTGCAACTATCGTATGCGCATACTGAAATTCGGCGGCACCTCCGTCGGCAGCGCCGACGCCTTCGCCCAAGTAGCCAAAATCGTGGCCACCGCCCACCAGCAGGACGGCCAGGTGGTGGTCGTCACCTCAGCCATGAGCGGTGTGACCGATATCCTGATCAACGCGGCCAAGGCGGCCGCAGCCGGCGATCGCCGCCCCTACCGCGAGGCGCGCGATGAGCTGATGGCCAGGCATCAGATGGTGGCCGGCCAGTTGGTGTCCGACGGCGTGGAACGGGCCGCGCTGGGCCGGCTGTTCGAGGCGCGGCTGGCAGCCTTCGAGCGCCTTTGCCGCAGCGTCGAGGTGCTGGGCGAGCTGACCGCGCGCGGGCTGGATGTCATCTCCGGCACGGGCGAGCGGCTGGCCGCACCGCTGCTGGCCGCCGTGCTGCGCGCCCACGGCGTCGCGGCCGAGTGGGTCGATGCCAGCGAGCTCATCGTCACCACCAATGTCTTCGGCAACGCCGATCCCATCATCGAGCCGACCACAGAGCATGCCCGCCGCCGGCTCAGCCCGCTGCTGCAAGGGGGCGTTGTGCCGGTGGTCACCGGCTTCGTCGGCGCCACGGCTGATGGCATCAGCACCACCCTGGGCCGCGGCGGCTCCGACTACTCGGCCGCCATTCTGGGCGCGGCCCTGAACGCTGACGAGGTGCAGATCTGGACCGACGTCAACGGCATTATGACCGCCGACCCGCGCATCGTGCCTGCCGCGCGCACCATCCCGGAGATCTCCTACATCGAGGCGGCTGAGCTGGCCTTCTACGGCGCCAAAGTGCTGCACCCCAAGACGATCCTCCCCTCGGTGGAACGGGGCATCGCGCTGCGTGTGCTCAACACCTTCGATCCCGATCACGCCGGCACGCTGATCGTCAAAGAGCCGAAGCCGAGCAAGGATGTGGCCAAGGCCATCTCGGTGATCAAGGGGCTGACCATGGTGACGGTGGAGGGGCGCGGCATGTTGGGTGTGCCCGGCATCGCGGCCCGCACCTTCACCGCCGTAGCCCGCGCCAACGCCAATGTGCTGATGATCAGCCAATCCTCGTCGGAGCAGAGCATCAGCTTTGTGATTCGCGAGGGCGAGCGGGACGCGGTGGTGGGCCAGCTTCAGGCTGAGATGGCGCAGGAACTGGCCAGCCGCCACATCGACCAGGTGCGGCCGCTGGATGGCATCGTCATCGTGGCCATCGTCGGCGCGGCCATGAAGGGCACCCCCGGCATCGCCGCGCGCATCTTCGGCGCCCTGGGCGACGCGGAGATCAACGTCATCGCCATCGCCCAGGGCAGCAGCGAGTGCAACATCTCACTGGTCCTCGCCCGCGGCGACGCCGATGAGGCTGTGCGCAAGATCCATGATGCTTTTCGGTTGAATGAGGCCAATGGGCAAAACTGATCCGGCTTTGGAGCTTGGGTGAGGCGAAACGAAGCGCTTCAGGAGAACAACGCCGGCCAGCGCCGGTGGGCGTCGACGATGGCCCAGGACGCGGCCTGGCCCAGCCCGCAGATGCTGGTGTCGGTCATCACCCGGCCCAGCTCGATCAGCGTCGCCGTGTCGTCGGGGCGAACGTCGCCGGCCGCGATGCGGGCCAGGATCTCGGCCTGGCGCGCGGTGCCCATTTGGCAGGGGTAGCACTTGCCGCAGCTTTCATGGGCAAAGAAGGCGCTGATGCGCACCAGCACATCGCGCAGGTCCACGGTGTCGTCGAAGACCATCAGCGTGCCCGCGCCGATGGTGCCCCCCACCTGTCTGAAGGCCTCGAAGCTCAGCGGGGTGTCCAGGTGCTCGGCTGTGAGAAAGGTGCCGGCCGCGCCGCCGGTCAGCACCGCCTGCACGCGGCGCCCCGGCCGCAGGCTCCCGGCCATGTCTTCGATCAGGTGGCGCAGCGGCACGCCAAAGGGAGTCTCGTAGACCCCCGGTCGCACCACCGAGCCGCTGACCGCGAAGAGCTTGGTGCCGGCCGAGTCGGCCGTGCCCAGGTCGCCATACCAGCGCGGGCCGTGCATGACGATGGAGGGCACTTTGGCCAGCGTTTCCACGTTGTTGATCACCGTGGGCCGGCCCCACAGGCCGGCTGTGGTGGGGAAGGGGGGCCGCAGCCGGGGGAAGCCCCGCTTGCCCTCGATGCTCTCCATCAGCGCGGTCTCCTCGCCGCAGACGTAGGCCCCACCGCCGCGGCGCACCTCAATGCGCAGGTTCCAGGGGCGTCCCCGGATCCCCTCGCCCAGCCAGCCGGCCGCTTCCAACTGCTGCACCGCGTGGCTGAAACGCTCATAGGCCAGCCGGTGCTCGCCGCGCACATAGATGAAGCCGTGCGTCGCGCCCACCGCGTAGCAGGCCAGCATCAGCCCCTCCACCACCCGGAAGGGATCCCCCTCCATCAACACCCGGTCCTTGAACGCGCCCGGCTCGCTTTCATCGGCGTTGCAGATCACATAGCGCGGCGCGGGGTTGTCCAGCGCGTGCTGCCATTTCAACCCGGTGGGATAGGCCGCGCCGCCGCGGCCCACCAGCTTGCTCTCCTTGACTGCCTGCAACACGTCGGCCGGGCTCTGGTGATAGACGGCTTTGCGCAGCGCGGCCAGCCCGCCCTGGGCGCGGTAGTCGTCCAGGCTGGTGGGATCGACCACCCCCACGTTGGCCAGCGCGATCTTGACCAGGCCGCCGATGCGCAGCGGCGGCGTGGCCGGCGGGCCCATCAGCATGGCGCCGGCCGCGTCGGGCCGGGCCGGCGCATAGCGGGTCCGGTTGACCAGCGCGGCCGGCGCCCGGTCGCACAGCCCCAGGCAGCGCACCGGCTCCACGGTGTAGCGGCCATCGGCCGTGGTCTCGCCCGGCTGGATGCCAAGCTGCTGGCCCAGCCCGGTCAGCAGCGCATCGGCGCCGGCCACCGCGCACGACGCATCCTGGCAGACACGGATCACCTTGCGTCCCACCGGCGCGGTGTGGAACAGGTCGTAGAACTCGGTGACGCCGTAGACCTCGGCCTGCGGCAGGTTCAGGGCCGCGGCGATGCGCTCCACGGCTGGCCGCGGCAGCCAGCCGCCGAAGATCTCCTGCGCATCGTGGATGATTTCCAGCAAGTAGGAGCGGGAATCCAGGGGGGGCAACGTCGTGCCCTCACCCCCGGCCCCTCTCCCAGGGGGAGAGGGGAGTCTGACCCCCCTCTCCCCTTGGGAGAGGGGCCGGGGGTGAGGGTGAGTCCCCCCATAGCGCGCCAGCACCCGTTCCAGCGCGGCCATTTGCGGATCGACCCCGCCCCAGATGCTCCAGCGCGTCTCGACCCAGCCGGCCAGCGCGGGCAGGTCCGCGGCGAAGGCCGGCAGCAGGCTGACGCGGTACTTGCGCTGCCAGTCCAGGCTGGCCAGCGCGGCGCCGCTGAATTCGGCGTCATCCTTCAGGCGCACGAAGCGGAAAAGCGCATAGTCGGCCACCAGACGCTGGCGCGGGCCCAGCTTCGCCGCGGCGAGGCCGGGAGTGTCCTGGCCCGCGGCCAGCCCCGCCTCGACCCAGCGGTCGGAGCGCACCGCGCCGCCGCCCGCGATTGCCTGCTCGGCAAAGACCTTGAGCCAGAAGAGCGCAGCCCGGTCGACTGAGTCGGAGCGCAGATCGGCTTCCAGACGGGCGAGAAGAGCGGTCAGATCAGCGTGCATGGCGAACTCCTGTGGGCGCGGCAGGGGGGCGGACAAGTGCTGCCATTGTAGCGAGCGCGGGCCGCGCTGTCAAGCGTCGGCCGCGTTGGCGGCATCGAGGGCCGCCAGCAGCTCGTGGTTCGTCGGATAATCGCGCATGTGGCCGGCGTAGTGGCTCTGCAACACCTGGCCCTGTTTGTCGATGACCAGGATAGCCGGCATGCGGCCGAACTTCAGCAGCTTGACCTCCTGGCCATAGCGGCTGGCCACGCGGTGCTCGGGGTCGGCCAGGCCGATGAAGGGATACTGTCCCTTGGCCCACTGGCTGGCGAAGAAGCTGCGATCTTCGGGGCCGATGACCACGATCTCCGTGTTGCGTGCCACGAATTGCTGATAGTCTTGACGCAACTGCGCCAGATGCCTGCGGCAGTGCGGTCAGGTAAAGCCGCGGGTGAAGACCAGGACGACGTTCTTTTGGCCCCGGAAATCGGCCAGGCTGACCGGTTGGCCCTGCGAGTCTGGCAGGGTGAAATCGGGGGCTGCGGCGATGGTGATGCGTGGCATGGGGGGTCCTTGAAGCGTGAAGTGTGAAACGTGAAGCGTGAAACGTGAAGCGTGATGGCATGATACGCCAGGTTGGGCTTCTTGCCAAAGACTCCCCTGGCTGTGGCCGGTCTCCGACCGAGCCACCGCGTGTGCCCTTTGCTGTGGCCGGTCTCCGACCGAGCCACCGCGCGTGCCCTTAACCCGCTCCGGTCTCGATACGCTGGAAATGGCTTACCTCATGCG
>JACSRL010000052.1 GCA_014879765.1 Anaerolinea sp.
ATACGGCGGCCTACTCGACCGACGACAGGGCGTGCGCAAGGGGTCTCGATACGGCGGCCTACTCGACCGGCGCTTTGGGGCGGCCCTGCGCTGTGGTATAATCGGCGGCGTGAACACCCTCCCGCTTGTCACCTACCTGGCCGTCTTCGGCGCGGCCTTCCTGCTGGCCCTGCTGCTGACGCCGCTGGCCGGCCGGCTGGGGGAGCGCTGGGGGCTGGTGGACCGGCCAGGCGGCCGCCGGGCTCACCGCGGCGTCATCCCCCGCACCGGCGGCATCGCGCTCTTTGGCGCGTTTGCCATCACGCTGCTGGCCGCGTTTCTGCTCTTTCACCGCTGGCTGCCTCCCAGCACCGATCCCGACGAGCGGACGCGGCTGGCCGGCCTGCTGCTGGGCAGCACGCTGGCCTTTGGCTTCGGCCTGCTGGACGACAAACGCGAGCTGGGCTGGCGCGGCCAGTTTGCCGTGCAACTGCTCTGCGCCGCGGTCGCAATCGCCACGCTGATCTTCATCGAGCGGGTCAATAACCCCTTCACCGATCAACAGATCGTCTTTGCCGATCTCGTGGTCTGGACGCTGACCACCTTCTGGTTCCTGGGTGCGATGAACACCCTCAACTGGCTGGATGGGCTGGATGGGCTGGCGGCCGGGGTGACGGCGATTCTGGCCGCGGTGCTGGTGGGGCACATGCTCTGGCGCGCCGATCCGCCGCAGCTTTCAGTGGCCATCCTGCCGCTGGCGCTGCTGGGCGCGACGTTGGGCTTCCTGCCCTGGAATTTCAACCCGGCGCGCATCTTCATGGGCAGCAGCGGCTCCTACTTCCTGGGCTTTGCCGTGGCCGCGCTGGGCATCATCGGCGGCGCGCGCATGGCCACGGTGCTGCTGGTGCTGGGCCTGCCCATCGTGGACGTGGCCTGGCTGATCTGGCGGCGCAAACGGCGTGGCCTCTCCCCCGGCGCCGGCGGCCGCGATCATCTGCACTTTCGTCTGTTGGACCTGGGCCTGGGCCAGCGGCAGATCGTGCTGGGCTACTACGCCTTCTGTGCGGCCTTTGGCCTGCTGGCCTTGAGCATCGGCCCCCGAATCTTCAAGTTGCTGGCCCTGCTGGGGCTGAGCGTGGCGGTGCTGATCGTGCTGTGGTGGGCGGAGCGGCAAGAGGAGAGGGTGAACAGTAATCGGTAAGCGGTGAACGGTGAACGGTGATAATCCCCAGCCGCTGAGGCGGCTTCTCAGGTTCAGCCGGCAGATTTGATCTGCTGGCTCTCCCGCCCAGCCAGGCCTTGCTGCAAGACCGCCAGCAGACCGGCCACATCGACCTGCCAGAAGCGGGCGGGATCCAGCCACAGGCCGGGAAAAAGCTGGCTGCGCAGGATGCCGTCGACGTCGGGGGTGATGACGCGATCTTCGCCCGTCTGCCAGTTGAACCAGTGTACTTCCTGTTCGTAGGCCGCCAGCACCAGGTACTCTTGCACCCCGTTGCGCCGGTAGACGCGCAGCTTGTCGTGCAGATCGTGGGCCGCGCTGCTGGCGGCGATCTCCACCACCAGCTCCGGCGCGCCGGCCAGGTAGTCAGCGCGGTCGATCCACGCCCTGCCTGAGCTTTCGATCCACAGGCAGGCGTCGGGCTGGAGGACATTTTCCCGATCGAGGCGCAGGGTCGTGTTGTCGCTGACGACAACCCCCGGCGTTGCGGCCCAAAAAGCACCGAGCCAAGTCATGACTACACTATGTGGGAGACCGTGTACGCGCACATGAACAGGTGATGACACAACGACCACTCCTTCCATCAGCTCGGCTTTCATGTCAGGATTCGCTTCGTAGCGCCGCTCAAACTCCAGGCGCGTCAATCGATCGCCGCTGTGCAGCGGCGGCCGGCCACCCCCGTTGCTGTTCTTGACCGGGGAAGTTGGCAGGGTGCGTGGGATATGCTGTTGGTCTCGTTCCAGAACTGCTACGCTCATGGTCGTCCTCACGTGGGCTGCTTGACTGTCCCCAGTGTAACACAGACCCTATCCCGTGTCAACGGCATTGCCACATGTGACCAAAACCTATTGATCGCTCTGCAAGAGCGACTGAATTTCCTCGATCAGAAACGGCAGGTTTGGCGTCGTAAAGCTCAAGCCTGGCGCGGGGATGCGATTGTGCTTGATGTCAGGAGGAATATGTTTATGATGAGGATGAGTGCTTTGCAAAGTCCGGCTGTCGGGATGAGGCTGCGAATCGTACCAATACAGCTTCTCCTTGCCAGCGTAGTGGACTGCACAGTATTCATCGGCTGAGGGCAACGCCTTTTCCACGAAAGGCGGGATGGAGCGTGTTACTTCATAGCGGTAGGACAGGATACACCCCTGTCGAAAATCGACAAGCTCGTGGATGCACAGCACGATATCTTCGCCAAAAGCGATCATGCCAGTTACATGCGCCATGGAATAGGCGGTAGGCGCTACAACCAGCGTGCTCAGTCTGATCTCTGGAAAGCGTGCAGTCAGGCTATAAACGAGTGCTTCATACTCGCTGCGTCGTAGCATCAGACCCTCGCTATGCCGCCGCTGGTGCAGTACGCAGTTGCTCAATCAACGACTGGCGCTGCAAGGTGTTTTCATAAACTCTCTGGCGCCAATGCCATGCCTTGCAAAGGCCGTGCCACTCAAGAAAATCGCGAAAATGAGGATCGTCGATGTCGTCGAAGTCCGCCAGCTCTCCAGCCTCCATGGCCCTGAAGAAATCCTCCGACCGGACGCCGTAGCGATCTTCCAGACTGCGCAATTGCCACTCGATCCAGTGTATCTCACGCACAAGTTCTTTGAGTTCCATGATCAACTCCTGACGTGTCGCTGATATTTCTGGCCATCAGTATACAGCAATACAGGTGCAACATCAACTTAGTTAATGCCAATCCGTATCTTTGCCCGTTGGCCGCGCGACCTACGGGTGCAACGTCAACAGCGTCACCTCTGGCGGGCAGTTGAAGCGCACGGGTGGGGCGATGACGCCGATGCCGCGGTTGGTGTAGAGCGCCAAAGGCCCCACCTGGTAGAGCCCGGCCGGGTATTTCCGACCCAGATAGGGCAGCACAGGCCGGCCATAGCCGGGCAGGTTGATCTGCCCGCCGTGGCTGTGGCCGGAGAGCTGCAGGTCAACGGGGTAGCGCGCGGCCTCGTCCGCGTAGTCGGGTTCATGCACCAGCAACAGCTTGCACTCGTCGTCCGGCGCGCCGGCCAGCGCCGCGGCCATGTCGTGCTTGCGTTCCCACACGTCGTCCAGCCCGGCCAGCCAGAGGGGCGCATCTGTCTCCAGCCGCACCGCCTGGTTGAGCAACAGCGTGACGCCAGCCTCGCCCAGCACACGCGTGGCCAGCGCGGCGTCCTCCCAGTGGTCATGGTTGCCCAGCACGGCATAGACCCCCAACGGCGCGCGCAGGGTGCGCAGCGGCTCCACCAGCTCCTCAGCGTACTGCCACACCTCCCGCCAGATGAAGTCGCCGGTCAGCACGATCACGTCGGGCGACTGGCGCATGGCCAGCGCGGCCGCGCGCTCGATGTCGCCGGCCGTGGTGTAACTGCTGATGTGCAGATCGCTGAGCTGGGCCACGCGCAGGCCCTCCAGCCGGGCCGGCAGGCGGGGCAGGGTCACGCCGATCTGCTCCACCACCGGCCAGTTGGGCTCGATCAGTGTGGCCCAGCCCGCGCCCAGCGCGGCCGCGCCGAGGCCGGCGGCGGCGCCGGTTGCGGCCAGCTTCAGGAAATTGCGTCGATCCATGGGTATCTCACGCGCCAGCAAGACACGCGGCCGGACCATCCGGTCGGGCTGGCTGGCAATTGCACGCCGCGCCGCTGGTTGAGGTTCAGGCCCGCCACAACGCCCGCCGCCCGATTGCCATCCGGCAACCCGGCGGAGCCTTGACAGCGCCATCTACGGAGTCTGCGTGGAACGCTACAGCCCGGTCAGGTTGCGGGCGATGACCATGCGCTGGATCTCGTTGGTGCCCTCGTAGATCTGCGTGATCTTGGCATCGCGGAAATAGCGCTCCAGCGGCAGCTCCTGGCTATAGCCCATGCCGCCGTGGATCTGCACCGCCTCGGTGGCGCAGTAGTTGGCCGTGTCGCTGGCGAAGAGCTTGGCCATGCTGGCCTCCAGGGTGTAGCGCTGGCCGGTCTGCGCCGCGGCGATCTTGGTCAGCGCAGCCTGGTAGATCAGCAGCCGGCTGGCCTCGACGCGACAGGCCATGTCAGCCAGCTTCTGCTGGATCATCTGGAACTGGCCGATGGGCTGGCCAAAGGCGACCCGCTCCCGGGCATAGCTGATGCTGGCCGCCAGGCAGGCCTCGGCGATGCCCAGGGCCTGGCTGGCGATGCCGATGCGGCCGGCGTCCAGCACCGTCATGGCGATCTTGAAGCCCTCCCCTTCCTCGCCCAGGCGGTTTTCCACCGGGCAGCGGTAGTCCTCGAACATGATCTCGCTGGTGGCGCTGGCGCGGATGCCCAGCTTGGGCTCCTTCTTGCCGCGCGCGAAGCCGGGCTGGTCGGTCTCGACGATGAACGCGCT
>JACSRL010000548.1 GCA_014879765.1 Anaerolinea sp.
CGCGCGGGTTGTCGGCGTAGATCACGGCGCGGGAGACGGGGATCAGCAGGCCGCTGCCCTGGGCGTCCAGGCCGGCGGCCAGCGCCGCGGCCAGGTCGCCCCCCTGCGCGCCGACGCCGGGGGCCAGGATCCAGCAGGGCCGGCCGGCCAGCAGCGCCCGCACCCGCGCCAGGGCGTGTGGCTGGGTGGCGCCCACCACCAGGCCGATCTGCTCCGGTGCGCCCCAGGTCATGGCCTGCCCAACGATGTGCTCGAAGAGCCGCTCCCCCTGGCCGAACTCCTGGATGGCCGCGGCCGAGGGATTGGAGGTGTAGCAGAGCACGAAGACCGCCTTGCCGGGATAAGCCAGGAAGGGGGACACGCTGTCCACGCCCAGGTAGGGGTTGACCGTGACCGCGTCCGCGGCCAGCGCGTCGAAGGCTGCGGCCGCATAGGCCGCAGCCGTGCTGCCGATGTCGCCCCGCTTGGCGTCCAACAGCACGGGGATGTGGTCGGGCACGGCCGCGATGGTCTGGCGCAAGGCCTCCCAGCCGGCCGCGCCGAAACGCTCGTAAAAGGCGCTGTTGGGCTTGTAGCAGCAGACCAGGTCGGCGGTCTGGTCGATCAGCCGTTTGCCCCAGTCCAACAGCGCCGGGCCGGGGTCGCCGGCGGCGAAATGGGCGGGGAAGTTCAGCGGGTCAGGGTCCAGGCCCAGGCAAAGCAGCGAGCCGTTGGCCGCGGCCGCCTGCGCCAGCCTGGCAGCGAAGGATCGGGGCATGGGGTGTCACCTCCTGGAGACCAGGGGCAGGAAGAGGGAATGCGGGGTCACCGCGTAGTCGCTCCAGAGCGCGTTCTGCTGGAAGGCCGGCGGCTCATTGTGCGCGGCCGTGAAGGTGCGCACCCGAAACTCATGCTTGACGCCCGGCGCCAGGCCGGTGACCAGGTAGCTGGAGACGCTCTTGTTGGCCGTGACGCCGTGTACCGTGAAGGTTCCGCCCACCGGCCGATAGCTGATCTCGTAGTAGCCGGTTTTGCCCTGGTAGGCGATGGGCGTCCAGCTCAGCGTGGCCTGCGTCGCGGCCAGCGCGGCCGTCAGATTGGCCGGCGCCATGGTCTGGGTCTCGTACCAGAAGGGGTCCAGCATGGCCATGCACCAGGGGGCGCGGCTCAGGCTGTTGTAGCCCAGGTCCAGGAAGAAGAGCCCCGTCGGGTTGCACAGGCTATCCGGCACGGCGCCGCTGAGCGCGTTGCTGTTCAGCCAGATCTCGAAGACAGCGCCCAGATTGCCCAGCGCGGCCGGAATCTCGCCGGTCAGGCGGTTGTTGTTCAGCATCAGCGCGGTGAGCTGGCTCAGATTGCCCAGCTCAGGCGGGATCGCCCCGCTGAGCTGATTGCGGGTCAGCGTCAGGCTCCTCAGATTGCTCAGTCCGCCCAGTGCGGGAGGGATGGCGCCGGTCAGCGCGTTGTTGGCCAGCGCCAGCCGCTGCAAGTTGGCCAGATTGCCCAATTGCGCGGGGATCGCGCCGCTCAGTTGATTGTTGGCCAGGTTCAGCTCGGTCAGCGCCGCCATGCCGCCGATGGCCGGCGGAATCGGGCCGGTCAACTGGTTGGAGGAGAGATCGAAGCTGCGCAGCGCGGCCAGGCTGGTCAGTTGGGTGGGGATGCCGCCGCTGAGCTGGTTGTTGGACAGGTTCAGCGTCTGCAAGGCCGCCAGGCCGCCCAGTTGGGTCGGGACCGCGCCGCCCAGCTCGTTCTGGGACAGGTCCAGGGTCTGAAGCTGCGCCAGGCTGGCCAGGCCGGCCGGCACAGGGCCGGTCAGGGCGTTGCGCTTCAGATTGAGCACGCGCAGTTGGGCCAGGTTGCTGAGCTGGGCTGGCAGCGGGCCAGCCAGGTTATTGTCGTTCAGGGCAAGCTGGCTGACGTGGCCGGCCTGGCAGGTGACGCCGTACCACGAGCAGGGGGTATTGGTGGTGGTCCAGCCGGCTTTGTCATACCATTGCGCGCCGGCCGTGCTGGTGTAAAGCGCCTCCAACGCCTGGCACTCGGCCAGCGGCACCTGGCTGACGCCGGCGCAGCTCAGCTCAGGGGCTGCCAGGCCGGCGCTGGCGGGCAGGACGCTCACAAGCAAGGCCAGCGCCAAGATGAAGGTCATTCGTCGTCGCAGTCTGGGGGACATCGGTCGCTCCTTGGGGTCG
This sequence comes from Anaerolinea sp., assembly GCA_014879765.1. GTDB lineage: Bacteria > Chloroflexota > Anaerolineae > JAAEKA01 > JAAEKA01 > JAAEKA01. Next base: position 2,175 of record JACSRL010000548.1, read on the forward strand.
CGGTAAGGGCTGACCGTGCTGTTGTCGCGGCGAGCGGCTGTCGTCGCGACGGCGGCAGGGTCAACCCTGCGGAATCACCCGGCCGGCGCCGGGAGGAGCCAGCGCCTCCGGCCGATCCACGTCGTAGACCACCTGGCCGCGCAGGGTGACGCGGCGCACCAGTCCCTGGACAACCATGCCGGCGAAGGGGGTCCAGCCGCAGCGGGTGTACAGCCGGTGGTTGGCGACGGTGTAGCGGGCCTCGGGGTCTATTTCGACAAAGGTATCGGGCTGAGAGGGCAGGCCGAAAATACGACGAGGGGTGAGCGCCATCAGTTCCACCAGCCGCTCCAGGCTGAGCCGGCCCTGCTGCACGGCCGTCAACATCAGCGGCAGCGAGGTCTCCAGCCCGGCCACGCCCGGCGGCGGGTTCTTCGTGGCCTTCTCGGCCAGGGTGTGGGGCGCGTGGTCGGTGGCGATGACGTCCACCGTGCTGGCCAGGTGCGCCCAGAGCGCGTCCTGGTCGGCCTGCGTCGCCAGCCGCGGCCGCATATCGCCCAGCGGGCCCAGCCGGGCCGCGTCCGCGTCGGTCAGGAAGAGGTGGTGCGGCGTGACCTCGCAGGTGACCGGCAGGCCGGCCGCCTTGGCCGCGGCGATCAGCTCGATCTCATCGCGTCGGCTGATGTGGCAGAAATGCACCGGCCGGCGGTAGGCAGCGGCCAGGCCGATGCCCACGGCCACGCTCTGCCCCTCGGCGTGCAGGGCGATCATCTTGTCCCGCGGCCAGAGCCGGAAGCAGGCGTGCAGCGTGGGCAGATCCTCGACGCGCAGCGGGCCAAAGGTGTCGTTGAGGTAGATCTTGAGCGCCGCGGCATGGCTGGCCAGGGCGGGCAGCTCGTCCACGTGCTGCGGGCTGGCGCCGGCGTAGAGGCCCACATCGCAGCGCACGGTCTGGCTGGCGACGGCGCGCGTGGCCAGCAGCACCTCCCGCGTGGCCAGGGGCGGCCAGGTGTTGGGCATGGCCAGGATCTGCGTGAAGCCGCCGGCCAGCGCGGCCGCCGTGCCGCTGGCGAAATCTTCCTTGTGCTCGCCGCCGGGCACGCGCAGATGGGTGTGGACGTCGACCAGGCCGGGGAGGTGGAGGGTTGGGCTCATGGGCATTACATCGCAGGTGCCGGGCACTGGCCAGTCACGCGACAATGAGGGTTGACGCGTGAAAGAGTATCCTCATACCACCGCCAGTGCCCGGCACCTGAGCCAGTCGCAGGCAAAAAAACGCCCGATTCATCGAGAATCGGGCCGGCAGCCATTGTCGGATCAGGTTGGGAGGGTGGGGTAATCCGGTTGTGTTGTGAGGACATAGATGCACACCGGGGTGAGATTGTAGCACGGCGGCGGCGGATGTCCAAATCAGAACGACGGCACACGAAATTATGGAATTTCGTAACTGCTCAGCCAGTCGTATAGAAACCGGGACCCTGGGCATCCTGGATATGGAGACAGGAGAGGAGTATCTGGTAGATGATCTGCTGAGGAGTTCGCAAGGTGGCTTAATCGGTCTGTCTGCCTGGTCGCCCGGCAGCGATAGACTAGCCTATCTCACCATGCCGAATCTCAACCAGGACAGCGTCAACGGCAACAGATCTCAAATATGGCTGGTTGATGCTGCCACTCAACAGCGCACTTTGCTATGGGTGGCAGAACGTGAGTTCTTGGGATACACACGTCTTGCCTGGCTATCCGACAAGGGATTACTCGCCGCCGCCGCGACAGATCCCTGCTGCAATCTTGTCCAGCTTATTGGCGCCACGGACGGAAAGACCCAGGATTTGTTTATCGGGCATTCTGGCTTGGGTTTGACCCCTCTTTCACCTGGGTTAGCAATGGGCTGGATGATGAATACTACGAGTCCTGGTTACGATTACCCTTGGGTGTGTTTGAAATGAGTGGAAGTGCGCAGTCTGGATCACAAAGTCGCGAAGGTGCGCGAAGCGCACGAAGCACGAAAACCACGAAGTGATAAGCGCCCGGTTTCGCGATCTTCGAGCTTCGCGATCTTCGCGCACCTTCGTGGTTTCGTGATCCAGACGCTTGCCACCACCCTCAACCACTTTCAAACACACCCATTTCAAACACACCCAATTCAATTTCGCCTTGCTGCATGGACAGGCAGCGGCGACAACGGCACGCGCTGGCTTTACCTCGACGATCTGGGGATTATTCCATAGCCGAACTGTCGTTTTGACGATTTGACAGGCCGCATAGCCTGTGGCACAATCGCCCCCACAACTGAACCATCGCAACAACCGTGAACCGGACTAGTACCTGTCGAAGCGGGTTCCAGAGAGCTGGCGGAAGCTGCAAAGCCGGCAGCAGCGCAG
>JACSRL010000218.1 GCA_014879765.1 Anaerolinea sp.
GTTTTCGTCTGCGCACCGGCCTTTCATGGCGCCATGATCTTGGTCTGCGAGACAAAAACCCGGTTTCTGGTGCCAAGCCTGAGCAGTTACGGAGTTTCTTTCACTTTGCGTTTCATTGCGTGTTAGCGTGAGAATTCTGCCTCACGCCAAGGCGCAAAGATCGCAAAGGAAGGCAAGTTCTGTGACGCTCTCGCCGAGCGCCCTCGCCGCCGGTTCATGGAACCGGCCAAAGTATCTTCACCCTGTCACCCTGTCACCCAGCCTCCGGCTCCGCCAGCATCGGCCCATTGCCCGCCTGCACATCCACGGTCTCGCCGACCATGAAGGGCTGCCACTTGTCGGCGCGCTCGCGCAGACGGTGCATGGCGCCGCCGCGGGCGTGGGTGCTGTCGAAGCCCTGCGGCCGGATGACCATCTGCCGGCCCTCCAGCAGCGCGTGAACCCCTTCCTGGCCGGCCTCAGGCCGCCGCGGGATCTGGCTCTCGAGGTGTTTGATCTCCAGCGGGTTGTAGTCCAGCGGCTCGCTGTAGGTGGTGATGAAGCCCTCGTAGTTGCGCAGCACCACCTTGCCCGGCGCGCTGCTGACCACGTAGTTGGGCATCACCGGGATCTTGCCGCCGCCGCCGGGCGCATCGACCACATAGGTCGGCACGGCATAGCCGCTGGTGTGGCCGCGCAGCCCCTCGATGATCTCGATCCCCTTGGAGACGCTGGTGCGGAAATGGCCGGCCCCCTCCACCAGGTCGCACTGGTAGAGGTAATAGGGCCGCACCCGCATCTTGACCAGCTCATGCACCAACATGCGCTGGATGTGTACTGAATCGTTGACGCCGGCCAGCAGCACGCTCTGATTGCCCAGCGGAATGCCCGCGTCGGCCATGCGCGCGCAGGCCGCGCGCAGCTCCGGCGTGATCTCCTTGGGGTGATTGACGTGGATGTTGATCCAGAAGGGGTGGTACTGGCGGATCATCTGGCAGAACTCGTCGGTGATGCGCTGCGGCAGGAAGACCGGCACCCGGCTGCCGACGCGGATGATCTCCACGTGGGGGATGGCGCGCAGCCCGCCCAGCAGGGCATCCAGCCGGCGCGGCGGGATGGTCAGCGGATCGCCGCCGCTGAGCAGCACGTCGCGGATCTGCGGCGTGGCGCGGATGTAGTCGAGCTGCGCCTGATGTTCCTGGCTGCTGAAGTTGGCCGACGGGTCGCCCACGATGCGGCTGCGGGTGCAGTAGCGGCAATAGCTGGCGCATTCGGTGGTCACCAGCATCAACACGCGATCGGGGTAGCGATGCACCAGCCCCGGCACGGGGGAATGGGCGTCCTCGGCCAGCGAGTCCTCCATCATCGAGGTGAAGGCGCGCAGCTCGCTGCCCAGCGGTATCACCTGGCGGCGCACCGGGCATTTGGGGTCGTGCGGATCGATCAACGTGGCAAAATAGGGGGTCACGTCGACGCGGAACTTGTCGGGCGCGGAGAGGCCCTCGACCTCATCCTCGGTCAGAGCCAGGACGCGGGCCAGCTCATCGACGCTGTTGAGCCGGTGGCTGAGCTGCCAGCGCCAGTCGCTCCACTTCTCGTCGGGCACATCTCCCCAGACGCGCCGGCGCGTCTCCTGCGCCTGCGCCTGCCACTGCTCCATCAACGAGGCGGAGGGGTTAGTCACACTAGTCGTCATGTGGGTCTCCTGCATGAATGTTCATCGGATGCGACGATCTTCCCGGACCGTTGCCTTTGGCAAGGCGCCGCACCGGCTGTTGCTTGGGGGATCGCAGTCGATGATACCATAGCCCTATGGCGCTGTCAATCAGCCGATGTGGGCCGTGGTCTGTTTGGTTTTTGGCCCGGTACTGGCTATAATCAGCTACCCTTCGGTGCCCGGCGCCTTGGCGGCGATTCGCCCATGATGGCAGACTGGGCGCAAGCGCCCGGCGCCCCGGTGGATGAAAGTAGCGGGCTCGGTCGGCCCACTCCGGGTGCTGGGCAAAGACCGGCCCGAGCAGCTATTCTTAAATCAGAGCACTCAGCTTGTTCGGGTTGGTCTTGGCGCAGCACCTGCGCAGGGGCCGACCGAAGCCACTTCAATCCTCCCATGACTGTAAAAATCGTCACTGACACCGGCTGTGACCTGCCGGCCCCGCTGATCGAGCAGTACGATATCCAGTTGACGCCGCTGGTGTTGCGCTTTGGCGAGCAGGAGGTGGTCGACTCGCCGGAAACCCGCGCCGAGCTGTGGCGCCGGGTCGAGGCCGGCCTGCCCTGTGACACCTCCGGCCCGCCGGTGGGCCCTTATCTGGAGCTCTTCGGCCCCCTGGTGGAGGCCGGCCACGAGATCGTCTGCATCACCCTCACCGGCGCGCACAGCGTCACCTACACCAGCGCCACACTGGCGGCGCAGGACTTCCCCGGACGTATCAGCGTGATCGATGGCCGCTCCATCTCGTTGGGCTACGGCCTGCAGGCGCTGCATGCGGCTGAGCTGGCCGCGGCCGGCGCCGATCGCGCGGCCGTGGTGGAGGCTGTTCACAGCTATCAGCGGCGGCTGACGCTGCGGGTCTTTCTCGAGTCGCTGGATCAGGTCGGGCGCGGCGGCCGGCTGGATGCGCTGATGCCGGTGCTGAGCCGCCTGGGTGCGGCGCTGAACGTGCGCGCGGTGCTGACCATCAACCCGGAGGGGCGGCTCAGCCTGGTGGGGCCAGCGCGCGGCCGGCGGGGCGCGATCAAACGCCTGGCGCAGGATGTGATCGCGGCCGGCCCGGCCGAGCGGCTGGCCGTGGCCCACAGCCGCGCGCCGGAGGATGCCGCGGCGCTGGCTGACGAGCTGGCCCAGGCGTTGAACTTCCCCCGCGCCGAGATTTTGATGGTCGAAATTGGCTCGGTGCTGATTGCCCATGCCGGCCAGGGGCTGTTGGGCGCCGGCTCCATCAGGAGAGAATAGGCTGGCGCTCCGGGATGCCGGCGCGGCGGGGGTAGGTGGCCGGCGTTTTGGCGGCCTTGGCGATCACCAGCAGCGCGCGTTCGGCGTCCAGTCCCGGCACGACGATCGGCGCGACGACGTGCAGCCGGCCGCCCAGCGTCTGCAAGGCCGCCTGCGCGCTGGCCAGCTCCTCCTGTGGGTCGCGGCCCTTCTGGATCACAAACCAGCCGCCCGGCTTGAGCAGGGGCAGGCCATACTCCAGCAGCACCGGCAGCCGGGAGACGGCGCGCGCCAACGCCAGGTCAAAGGCCAGCCGGCCGGCGTGCTGGCCAAAGTCCTCGGCCCGCGCCTGCACCACCGTCACCTCGCGCAGGTGCAGCGTGTCCACCACATGCTGCATAAAGCGGCATTTCTTGCCCGTGGCCTCCAGCAGCGTCAGCCGCAGGCCGGGCCAGGCGATCTTCAGCGCCAGTCCGGGCAGCCCTGCGCCGGCGCCGATGTCCACCGCCTTGGGCGATGTGGCCAGCCAGGCCGCGATCGGCCGGCCGTCCATGTGCGGCAGGGCCAGCAGGCAGGAGAGGGAGTCCAGAAAGTGCTTCGTCTCGATCTCGGCCGGGTCGGTGATGGAGGTCAGGTTCATGCGCTGGTTCCAGTCCAGCAGCTCCTCCTGGAAACGCCGGAACAAGGCAATCTGGTCGTCGGTCAGTTCGATGCCCATCGCGCGGGCGTGGTCGTGTAAGGTCATGGGGGGAAGGATGAAGGATGAAGGATGAAGGATGAAGGATGAAGGATGCGTGTGATGCGTGACCCGGAGTGCGCGTGTCTGCAAAGTGTCCGCCAGTTGCGCACAGCACCGGTCATCACGCATTACGGGTCACGCATCACGGGTCACGGGTCACCTCAGTATACCACGACTGCACGCACTTCCCCGCAAACGCGCCCCCTCACGCGCCGCGCCTGGGTTGACCAGGCTGCATCTTTTGCCCTTCTTCTCCCCTGTGCTACAATGCCAGCCATCGATCATTCATCACGCATCACGCATCATTCCCCCATTCCCCTCCCCCGAAAGGCGGCGCACCATGCAACACACGGTTGGCGAGATCATGCGGACCCAGCTTTGGACGGTGGACACCGAGGCGTCGTTGATCGAGGCCCAGGCGTTGATGGAGGAGCACGGCGTGCGGCGTCTGCCGGTGCTGGATGAGGATGGCGAACTGGTGGGCATCCTGAGTTGGGGCGACGTGCGCGAGGCCACCTCCGTCGAGGCCGCGCAGATGCCCAGCCCCTACGCCCCCGACGCGGCCGACGATTGGCTGACCGTCTGGGAGGCCATGAGCCGCGATCTGGTGGTGGTGGCGCCGGAGACCAGCCTGGCCGACGCGGTGGAGCTGATGTTGACCCACAAGATCGGCGGCCTGCCGGTGGTGCGCTCGCTGAGAGGGGCAGGGCGCCGGCAGTTGGTGGGGATCGTCACGGACACGGACATCTTCCGGCTGGTGCTCAGGCTCTGGCGCGCGGAAGAACAGGTCTGACGGCGTGGTGTTCGCCAGGCCCTGAGGCAGCGAATGGAATTCGCCGCCTGACAGTGCAAAGCGGCCTCAGCCGCTGGGAATG
>JACSRL010000550.1 GCA_014879765.1 Anaerolinea sp.
GAACACGTGATTTCGATACGGCAGCCTACTCAATCCACGTGTTCGCACCCGCCGGCTGAGCAGTTACGATTTCCATAAGTATTCCAAGAGACGAGGAAATCGAATGTCAAGCCGTATTTCCCCCCGTGACATTGCTCTGACTGCGGTCATGATCGCCCTGGTGGCGGTGGTGACCCGCTTCCTGATCGTGCCGGTGGGCGCGGGCTATTTCAATTTCTCCGACATGGCCGTCTACTTCGTGGCCTTCACCTTTGGGCCATGGATCGGTTTGCTGGCCGGCGGCATCGGCGCGGCCATCGCCGACCTGAGCGCCGGCTACGCGGCCTTTGCCCCGCTCACCTTCCTGGCCCACGGCATACAGGGTCTGGCGGCCGGCCTGGTGGTGCGGGCGCTGCCCGGCACGCTGCCTGTGCGCATGATCGCCGGCGCGGCCGCGGGCACGCTGGCGATGGCAGGCATCTACTTTCTGGGCGAGTACTTCGGCGCCAACCTCGGCTGGGGCGGGCCAGCTCAGGCCGTCACCGAGCTGCCCTTCAATCTGTTGCAAAACGTCGTCGGCGCGGCCGTGGCCATCCCCCTCTCCCTCCTGATGCGTCGCGCCTATCCGCCCATCGCGCGCTACACCCATCGACCGCAGGGGTAAACTTGTCCGCGCTCCGGCTTGAGGACCTGCACTTCAGCTATCCGCCGCGCCTGCCTGACGGCCCACCGGTGGAGGTTCTGCGGGGATTGACGCTGCACGCGCCGGCCGGCCAGGCGCTGGCCATCATGGGGCCAACCAGCAGCGGCAAGACCACGCTGGCCCTGCTGCTGGCCGGCCTGGCGCCGGAGATGACCGGCGGCCAGGTGCGCGGGCAGGCATGGGTCGCTGGGCTGGATCCTGTCACAACCTCGCCGGCCCGGCTGAGCCACACCGTGGGATTGGTTTTTCAAGAGCCGGAGCGCCAGCTTTTCAACATGACCGTGGCCGAGGAGGTCGCCTTCGGGCTGGAGGGACGGGCCGTGCCGCCGCAACAGATCGGCGAGCGGGTCCAGAGGGCCCTGGCCAGCGTGGGCCTGACCGGGCTGGAGCAGCGCGCGCCCTGGCAGCTCTCCGGCGGCCAGCAGAAACGGCTGGCCATCGCCAGCATCCTGGCCATGCAGCCGCCGATTCTGGTGTTGGACGAGCCGATGGCCGGGCTGGACCCGGCCGGCCGGAGCGAGGTAGCCGCCCTGCTGGCAGACCTCAAGCGCACCACCGGCGCCACCGTGATCGTCACCGAGAAGGACGCCGAATTTGTCGCCCGCTGGGCCGAACGGGTGGCGGTGCTGGCCGATGGACAGATCGCGCTGGCGGAGGCGCCGGACGCGCTTTTTCAACAAACCGAGCGGCTGCATGCGCTGGGCGTGGCCGCGCCGCAGATGGCAGAGCTGGCCGCGCGGCTCAGGGCCGAGGGCGAGGATGCGGCCTTTCTGACCGCCGCGGCCGGCGCGGCCTGGGCCGCGCGACACCGACCGGCGGCCTGGCCGGCTCAGCCCGCGACGGCCACGCCGCCCGCGCCTGAGCTGCCAACCAGCCAGAAGGCCTCGCCCGCGGTGGCCGTGGAGGCAGTGAGCTTCGCCTATCCCGGCGGCGCGCCGGCGCTGGCCGGCCTGTCGCTGACCGTGCAGCCGGGGGAATTCGTGGCCCTCGTCGGCCCCAACGGCGGCGGCAAGAGCACCCTGGCCCGCCACATCAATGGCCTGCTGCGGCCGCAGCAGGGCGCGGTGGCGCTCTTTGGCCAGCCGTCGGCCGGCCGGCCGGTGGGCGAGCTGGCGCGCAGCGTGGGCTATGTCTTTCAGAACCCCGACCGCCAGATCTTCGCGGCGACGGTGCGGGAGGAGGTGGCCTTTGGGCCGCGCAATCTGGGGCTGGCCGGCCAGGCATTGACGCAGCGGGTGACGGAGGCCCTGGCCGCCTTCGATTTGACGGCGCTGGCCGAGGCGCCGCCGGCCGTGCTGGGCTATGGACTGCGCCGCCTGGTCACGCTGGCCTCGGTGTGGGCCATGCAGCCAGCCATCTGGCTGCTGGATGAGCCAACCACCGGGCTGGACGCACGTCTGACCGGGCTGCTCATGGAGCGACTGCACACCCTGCACCGCAGCGGCCACACCGTTCTGTTCATCACCCACGATCTGAAGCTGGCGGCCGGCGCGCAGCGCATCGTCGGCATCAGCCAGGGGCGCGTGGTGCTGGACGGCCCGCCGCAGTCGGTTTTCGCCGACAGTGCGAGCCTGGAGGCCATCGGCCTGCGCCCGCCCCCCATAGCCCGGTTGTCCGCGCTGCTGGAACCCGCCGGCTTCCCCCATCCCATGCTGAACGTGGAGCAGTTTATGCGCTGTTGGCGGCTGATGCAGCGCGAGTCGGCGCCATCCTGAGTAACAAACTTCGGAAGTGGCCGAATTTCGTGCTAATGCGACCAGCTTGCGCCGATGACTCGCTCCTCATGGGCGCTCGGCCACTTCCGAAGTCTGGGCTTTGACTTTTCAAGCATCTTCTGAGGGACGCCAATTGACTAAGACGGGGAGGGGTTCTATAATCTGCCTGTATCGGCGCGGCTGTCAGGCGCCTGAATCGTCATCACTCATCAAGGGAAGAAGCCCCCCCATGTTCGATCAGACAAGGGTGACAAAAGCCACCGGTCTCTCCCTCTTCTGGGCCACCATGTGGGCGCGGGCCTATCCGCGCATGGTGGGCGCCCTGCGCGAGCGCAGTTGGATGTTCTTCGAGACGCTGCTGCCGGTGCTGGCCGTCTCCGGCTACGTTTTCCTCTATCGCGCCATCGACGCGCCCCCCGAATACACCGGCTTTGCCGTGCTGGGCGGCGCGATGACCGCCTTCTGGCTCAACGTGCTGTGGAGCATGGCCAGCCAGCTCTACTGGGACAAAGACCAGGGCAATCTGGAGATGTACGTGGTCGCGCCCAGCCCGTTGATGGCGGTGCTGCTGGGCATGGCCGTGGGCGGACTGCTGATGACCACCACCCGCGCCACGGTGATCATCGTGGTCTGTTCGCTGCTCTTCGGCGTGACCTATCAGATCACCGATCCGCTGCTGCTGGCGGCTGTGTTTATCGTCACCATGGCCGCGCTCTACGGCATGGGCATGTTGTTCGCTTCGGTCTTTCTGATCGCCGGCCGCGAGGCCTGGCATCTCTCCAACCTGTTCCAGGAGCCGATCTACCTGGCCTCCGGCTTCTATTTCCCCGTCAAGGCGCTGGGCTTCTGGGTCGCGACCTTCGCCTCGATCATCCCGCTGACCCTGGGCCTGGACGCGATGCGCCAGTTGATCTTCAGCGGCGACCCCACCATCGGCTTTCTGCCGGTGACCGTCGAACTGGCCATTCTGCTGGTGTTGGCCGTGGTCTTCATCACCGCGGCCTATTTCGCCCTCTCCAAGCTGGAACACGTGGGCCGCCAGCAGGGCCGGCTGGTGGAAAGGCGACGCTGAACGGATTCACCCATGACCATATCGCAACGCATTCTCGATCTGCCGCTGGTGCGCGGCAACGACGCCCTGCGCACCTTCGTGGTCGCCACCTGGCTGGGCTGGCAGATCGAATCCAACTGGGCCGACCCTTTCCTCTTCGCGGTCTACTCCATCGTGCGGCCGCTGGCCGGCGTGCTGATCCTGGTGGTGATGTACGCGGTGATCACCGCCAGCGCCTTCGAAGACCCGACCTTTGCCTATATCTATACGGGCAACGCGCTCTACATCCTCGTGGGGATGATCATCACCGGCGTGAGCTGGGCCATCATCGACGACCGCGAGCATTACCGGGTGGCCAAGAGCCTCTTCACCGCGCCCATGAACGGCTACACCTATCTGTTCGGCCGCGGCGTGGCCCGACTGATCATCGGCGCCATATCGGTGTTGATCACCCTGGGCTTCGGCGTCTTCTTCTTCGATCTGCCCATCTACCTGAGCGCCATCGACTGGCCGCTGCTGCTGCTGAGCGCCGCGCTGGGGCTGACCGCCATCGCCAGCCTGGGACTGATCATGGGCGCGTGGACCATGACCATGGCGCGCCACTTCTGGTCGGTGGGCGACGCGGTAGCCGGCGCCATGTATCTGTTCAGCGGCGCGATCTTTCCCCTGAGTGTGCTGCCGGCCTGGCTGCGCTGGATCGGATTCCTGCTGCCGGTGACCTACTGGCTGGAAGCCACCCGCCGCGCCCTGCTGGGCGACCAGGTGGCCAGCTTCGACACCCTGGCCTTTCTCTCCGACCAGGCGCTGCTGGCTATTCTGGCCGGTTTCGCGGTGGTGCTGCTGATCGTCTCGGCCTATTTCTACCGTTGGGCGCTGCACACGTCCAAGGAGAAGGGGCTGCTGGACATGGAATCAGGGTATTGAGGATGCGGCGGCGGGTGATCTGCAATCGGTTGGCCAAAAATCGGTATGCCGGTATAATATGGCCTGGAGAGTAACTGCTCAGGCTTGGCATTAGAAACCGGGTTTTTGTCTTGCAGACCAAGGTCATGGTGCCATGAAAGGCCGTTGCGCAGACG
>JACSRL010000552.1 GCA_014879765.1 Anaerolinea sp.
CAACCGCTCAACCCCCAACCGCTCAACCCTCAATTGCTCGGGCCGGTCTCCGACCGTGCCCGCCGCCACCCTCAACCGCTCAACCCCCAACCGCTCAACCCTCAATTGCTCGGGCCGGTCTCCGACCGAGCCCGCCGTCGTCGCCCTCAACCGCTCAACCCCCAACCGCTCGGGCCGGTCTCCGACCGTGCCCGCCGCCGTCGCCTGGTTTGATGATGGATTGGATTGCATGATCATGGTCAGCGGAACAGATCCAGCGCCTTGGGCCGCAGAATCTCGGCCAGCCGGCCCTCCCCGGCGCGGAAAGCCGCGCCGCGCACCAACACGGCCGGCGTGGCCTGGCCGGCCTGGCCCATGAGCAGCCCGGCCGCGGCCGCGATCTCATCGGCCGTGCCCACCTCGGTGATCTGCAAGGGGCGGCCGGTGAGATCAGGCTGGCCGCGCAGGTCGCTCAGCGGGTGCAGCCCGGCCACGCCGATGGCCACCCCCACCACGCCGAAACGCCAGGCGCGGCCGTGGCTGTCGCTGACGATCACTGCTGCCCGGGCGCCGCTGCGGGCGTGGATGGCATCCCGCAGCCGCCGCGCCGCGGCGTCGGGATCGACCGGCAACAGCAGCGCCCAGTCGTCGCTGCCCGCCACGTTGGATTGATCGATGCCCGCGTTGGCGCAGATGAAGCCCAGGCGGTGCTCCACCACCAGCAGGCCGGGCCGCGCCCGCAGCACCTCAGCGGACTCGCCCAGGATCAGCTCCACCAGGCGAGGATCCTTGCCGGTGATGGCCGCCAGTTCCTGGCTGCGGGGCGAGGGCTGCACCTCGGGCAGATAGACCAGGCGGCCTTCGGCCTTGCTGACGATCTTCTGCGCCACCACCAGCACATCGCCATCGCGCCAGTCCATGCCAGCCGCCGCGGCCGCGGCCAACAGGATGCCCGGCAGATCGTCGCTGGGCTGGATCAGGGGGATGTGGGGGATGGCGAGGAGCTCAATACGTGGGGCCGCCAGGGTGCTCAACATCATACTCCTCGCCGGTTTCTCTGAGAACCCGAAACGAACCGCGTGCAGCTTTGGGATCGGCGAACAGGATTCCTTCGTAGACATCGGCCAGGCGCAGTTCGCAGCCGACTGCCGGCAGGGGAACTACAGCCTCCAATCCGTAATGGAATGTCAATTGCCATTCGTGTTCGGTGCGCACGCGCTGTTCAATCGCAGCCCGATCCTGCGAGACAAGCAAATAGTCAGTCAACGAAGGCAGCGCGCCATAGTGCTCGAACTTCTCGCCCCGGTCGTAAGAGGCTGTCGAACTGGACAAAACCTCTATGAGGAGGGTAGGATTGAGCAGCGTATCTTCATGAGCATCCTTGAACTGTGGTTGTCCGCATACCATGATGACATCGGGGTAGGTGTACAATCCGGTGGGGTTGACCTCGATACGCATATCGCTGGCGAAGACCTCACAAGTTCCGCCTTTCCTGTGTGCTCGCAATTTTTCGGCGATATTAAGCGCGATCACGTTATGCTTGCGCGTGGCGCCGGACATGGCGAATATCTCGCCTGCGAGATACTCGCTTCTGAACTCGGAGCGCCGTTCATTCTCGATATATTCCTGAGGGGTGACATACCGTCGCTGCTGCTGTTGCATCGGAGTACTCCTTGTTTCCAGTCAACCGAATCAATCGCTGCACGTAACTGCTAAGGCATGGCATTAGAAACCGGGTTTTTGTCTCACAGACCAGAATCATGGCGCCATGAAAGGCCGTTGCGCAGACGAAAACCATGGCCGCGCGAGAAAAACCCGGTTTCTAAACGACTGGCTGAGCAGTTATCGCTGCACGTCCAGGCACCATGTAAACCCTGTGGCTCCTTGGCAGTAACACAAACCCACTTACACCACCATTTCTGCTCTTCACGCCTCACGTTTCACGCATCACGCCTCACGTTTCACGCCTCACACCTCATCCTCCTCATCCTCCCACGGCGGCGTGTCGCCCGACGCCCAGCGCGGCGGGGCTGCGGCCGGCTGGCTGGCGATGGGCGGACGGGCGGCGGGCGCGTCGCCGGCCAGCACCTCGCGGCCCAGGCTGCCGCCCTGGTCTGGCCCCACCACGCCCCGCTCCTCCATCAGATCGATCAGCCGCGCGGCGCGGCTGTAGCCGACCCGCAGCCGGCGCTGCAAAAGCGACACCGAGGCCCGCCCGGCCTGGCGCACCACGGTCACTGCGTCGTCATAGAGATCGTCGCTGTTCTGCGCCTCGCGCTGCTGCTGGATCAGCTCATCCCACAGCGGCGCCTGCACCACATCCTCCGGCCGCGGCGGCGGCATAGCTGACAGGCCGCCGGGCGGCGGGGCCAGCTCGCCCTCCACGGCCCCGCCCTCGGTGACGCGCACTCCCTTCCAGTAGCGCACCAGCTTTTCCAGCTCGCCATCGGAGACGAAACAACCTTGCAGCCGCTCCAGCTTGCTGCTGTCTGGCCGCATGAAGAGCATGTCGCCCCGGCCCAACAGCGCCTCGGCGCCCGGCGTGTCCAGGATCACCCGGCTGTCGATCTGGCTGGTGACGGCAAAGGCGATGCGCGAGGGGAAGTTGGCCTTGATCAGCCCGGTCACCACGTCCACGCTGGGGCGTTGGGTGGCGATGATCAGGTGGATGCCGGTGGCGCGTGACATCTGCGCCAAGCGGCAGATATAGCGCTCCACATCGTCGGGCGCGGCCATCATCAGGTCGGCCAGCTCGTCGATCACCAGAATGATGAAGGGCAGCACCGGCTCGCCGCGCTTGACCAGCTTCTCGTTGAAGGCCTCGACGTTGCGCGCCCCCTCCTTGGAGAAGAGCTTGTAGCGCCGGTCCATCTCGCCGGTGGCCCAGCGCAACAGGGGAACGGCCCGTTCCACCTCCACCACCACCGGCGACAGCAGGTGCGGGATGCCGTTGTAGGTGATCAGCTCCACCATCTTGGGGTCGATCATCAGGAAGCGCAGCGTGTCGGGGGTGTGGGTCAGCAGCAGGGTGGCGATGATCGAGTTGACGCAGACCGACTTGCCGGAGCCGGTCGCGCCGGCCACCAGCAGGTGCGGCATGCGTCCCAGGTCAGCCACGGCCGACTGGCCGGAGGTATCCTGGCCCAGTGCGATGCGCAGCGCGCTCTTCATCTGATGGAAGGTGTCCGATTCCAGCACGCCGCGCAGGGAAACCAGCGCCTTCTGCGTGTTGGGCACCTCCAGGCCGACCATCGGCCGGCCCGGCACCGGCGCCTCGATGCGGATGGGGGAGGCCGACAGCGCCAGCGCCAGATCGTTGGTCAGCGACTGGATCTTGGAGACCTTGATCTTGACCCGCTCGTATTTGTCGATCTCGTTCTCGGCCGTCTCCTTGAGCAGTTCCTCGGTGATGGGACGGCGCGAGGTGCCATAGCCGCGCTGCTTGAGCAGCTCCTCGGCCTCACGGCGCAGTTCGTCGCGCGAGCGGCGCCGCTCGCGATAGCCGGGCTGCAGGCCAAACTGGGTGACGGCCGGCCCTGGGTTGGCCTCCACCACCCGCACCGGCAGGCCGAAATCGGCCAGCGTCTGCTCGATGATGTGCGCCCGCTCCTTGATGTCGTCGTGGCTGATCTCCACGTCCTCAGCTTCTTCCAGAATCTCCGCCACGTCGGGCAGCCGCCAGGCGCGGCCGCCGCCGATGATGCGGGGGATCAGCGAATCGGCCGAGCCGGGCGCGGGGCCGCGCGACTGGCCGGCCGCGGTCTGTTCAGGGGTGGCAGCCGGCGGCTCGCCGACGACGCGCGCCGGCCGGCCGTTCTGCCCGCCGATCACCAGCGACGGCTCGTCCGGCTCCAGCTCCGGCCGGCCGGCCGAGAAGCTGCGCAGCCGCGCCATGAACCGCTCCCACCAGGAGGGCTCGACGCTGGGCACGCCGTCGCCGTTGCCGGCCCAGCCCGCGGCGATGTCGCGGTCATCGCGCCGCTGGCGCAGCCAGAGCATGGCCAGCGCGCCGGTGGCCAGCAACAGGGGGCCGATCAGCAACATCAGGCCGGCCACGGCCAGCGCGATCACCGTTGCCCAGGCCAGCGGATAGCCCAGGGTGCTGATCAGCAGCTCGCTCAGGCCGTAGCCCAGCAGGCCGCCCCCTTCGCCCGCCTGGGCCATGGCCAGGGCCTGCGCGTCGGTGATGGAGCCGTCCATGTGCAGGCCGATGACGATGGCCAGAAAGAGCAGGATCGCGCCCAGCGGGCGATACCAGGGCACGTAGGCCAGCCGGCCGATGCCCCGCAACACCCCCCACAGGCCGATGCCGATCATCAACAACACCAGCAGCAGCACGCCATCGCCCACGAAGACGCGCAACTGCTCGATCCACCAACTGGTCAGCGCGCCCTGGCGCGGCGACAGCATGGCCAGCAGCGTCACCACGCCCAGCAGAATCAAAACCAGCCCCCAGACCTCCCCCTGGCGCATGATGGCCAGGTCGATCTGCGGGCTTTTTTTCTTGTTCTTGGCGTTGCTGCGTTTGCTGGCCATAGC
>JACSRL010000440.1 GCA_014879765.1 Anaerolinea sp.
AGCCGCTGGGAATCTGCTCCGGCAGGCCCTGAGGGGCCTTTGTGCTGTCAGACGGTGAATTCCATTCACCGTCCACCATTCACCCTTCACCCTCCCTCACCCACCGGCACGCTCTCCCACCCCGTCACCATCGCCTTGATGTCCGCGGTGGGGGTGTCGCCGGTGGTGGTCAGGTAGACGTGGGCCACCACGAAGGTAGCCAGCAGCCAGGCGATCAGGCTGTGCAGCGGCGCCAGCAAGGGCAAGCCGCCCAACATGGTGGCCACTTGCGGCCACTGCTGCACGCCCCACATCAGCACGCCCGTCAGAATCTGCAAGGGCAGCAGCACGTTCAGCAGGCCAAAGTAGGTGAGCTGCTGCAAGGGGTTGAGCTTCTGGCGGTAGCTTTTGGCGAAAGGATGCTCCGCGCCGTGGAAGATCCCGTGCAGATAGTACTTGGCCTGGACGATGGCCTGGTCGAAGAAGCCGCGCGGCCGCGGGATGAACTGGTGGATCTGGCCAGTGGTGACGTGCCAGAAGAGCGCCAGCAGCGCGTTGGCCACCAGCACGATGGCCAGCAGATTGTGCAGCGTCACCATGTGGCGGAAGGCGAAGAGGCCAAACATGTCGGGCCGATGGATCACCAGGCCGGTCAGGAAGAGGCAGATGATGGTGATGGCCTGCAGCCAGTGCCAGAAGCGCTCGTAGCCGTCGTACATGTAGACCGGTTCGGTGGCCCCGACCTCCGACTTGGGCCGCCGCCGTGCGTTGATGACGCGCAGCGTGGCGTGCGCGCCGATCAGCAGCAGCACGCCCACGAAGATCAGCGCGCCGGCCCAGTCGATCCAGTGAATGCGGTTGTGGCCAAAGACGTAGACGCCATCGGCCTGTGGCGCGGGCCGATAGGTCAGCGCGCCCTCCTCGATGGCCATCTGGCCGCTGGCGGCCACGTTGCTGCCCTGGTGTACGAACTGCGGCAGCACGCCGCCGGGCACGCGGCCGGCCAGTGTCATGGGGGCAGCCAGGCTGGAATTTTCGCTGTGGCAGCTCTGGCAGTCGCTGGTGGCCGCCTGGCCGCGCACCACGTTGTGGTTGATGCTGTAGGGCTGCACCTGGCCGTAGATCTGTGGATTGCCCAGCCCCAGCGCCGCCAACTGGCCGCGCACGGCCGCCTCGCTGGCGTCATCGTCGATCACCAGCTCGGCCTCAGCCAGCACGCCATCGCCGTCGCGGTCGAAGGCCTGCACGATCTCCGGCCGGTACGCGCCCTCCAGCAGGAAGGCGCGTTGCAGGTCGATCTGCCGCACCGGGCGCACGTTGCCGTTGGCGTCCTCGTAAGTCCAGAACCAGGCGCTGATCAGGTTGTAGGGCGCCAGCAGCGACTGGCCGTCCACATTGGTGCGCTGCATCAGCACCGGCCGGAAGCCGCTGACCAGGTCGGTGACCGCGTTGTCGCCCTCGATGCCGCGGCAGTCGGTCACCGGCGTGCCGTCGGCGTGGATCACCGTCCAGTCGGCGGCCTGGATGGCCGGCGCGTGGAGCTGCGGCACGTGGCAGGTCTCGCAGGCCACCTCCTGCATGTGGCGCTCGGTGTAGGGCAGCCAGTCGTTGTGGGTGGGCACGGCGTCGTGGCACGACTCGCAGCGGCGCATGGTCGCCTTGCTCTCCGGCGCCAGCCCGATCTGTGCGCTTTGGCCGCGTGCCAGGGTATGGTCCGGGCGCAGCAGGTACTCGCCGATCTCCAGCCGCCGCGGGTCATAGAGCAGATGGCTCAGCTGCTTATCCCCGCTGGGCTGGTAGTGGATCGGGTTGTTGAGCGAATAGTGGCAGTCGGTGCATTGCAGGCCGCGCTCGGCGTGGACGTCCCAGGCGTGGGTCAGGCTGCCTTTGTCGCTCAGATTGAGGCCCGACTGGTTGATTCGCTGGGCCGAGATGACCTGGCCGGTGGTGGCCGTCTGTGGCTGATCCAGGTCGCAGGCGTTGAGCAGCAGCGGCTCGCTCCCCTCGTGGATCACGCCGTGGCACTGGGCGCAGTTCTGGTTGGTGGGATCCTGGATGCGCGCCAGCTCTGGCTTGAGCGCGCGGTTGCCGTCGAAGGCCTCCGGGTTCCAGGCCCAGCCGTCCGCCGTCGCCTCGACGATGCCGCTGCCCAGCAGGGTAGCCATGACTGCATCGCCGAACTGGCCCGCGCGCAGGCGCTCGATGCGCGCCGCGTTGTTGGGTTCCGGGGTGTGGCAGAGCAGGCAGTTCAGCTCCATCACCCCCGACTTGGCCCAGTCCCAGGCGGCAGGCTGGCCGCTGGCCGGGTTGAGAATGCTGGCCTCGGGCTGGCTCAGCGCACCGCTCAGCAACGGCTGGCCGTTGCGTGCGGTGGTGGCCGGCCCGCCGCCGCTGGCGCGTGGCCCCACCACTTGCAGCCACTCCGCGGTGGAGAGGTCCAGCAGCTCATCCCCTTCCGGCGTCAGATAGCGGTAGGTCAGCGGGTCGAACTTGCCGAAGGGGCCGGTGGAGCTGTCCCAGGGCGTGCCAGCGCCGGTCTGGCCGGGCGTGGTGAAGCTGCTCAGCCCCAGGTCGGCGTGGAAGGAATGCTGTTCGATGAAGGCCGTGTCATGGCAGGCGCCGCAGGTCTGGCCCAGCGAGAGGGCCGCGCCGCCGTCCAGCACGTTTTGGCCCTGTGCGTCCAGCAGGGCGAAGGCCGGGTGGATGGGGGAGGCCTGGCTGGCCGGGGCCAGCTTCGGCCCGGCCAGCGCCTGGTTGACGGTCCATGCGCCCAGGGCCAGCAGCGCCAGCAGGGCCAGGCTGATCAGCAGGTTGCGGCGGGCTGAGCGCACAGAAGTTGGACTTCTTCCGAAGAAGTCCAACTTCTTGCGGCTTGCCAGCAGGTGACGGTGGATGGTATCTCTCATGGCGCTCATTCCCCTAGGGCTGAACCGGCGTGTTGGTGGCCGGCTGCCCAGCCGTTCGCTTGACCACATCGCGCACGCCCCAATTCATGGGGTCGCCGGGATAGCCCAGCGCCTGCCAGTCCAGCCGCCCGCCCTCGCTGTGACAGTCGGTACACTGCAAGGCGTTCTCCTTGGCCTGTACCATGTGGGTGGTGGGATAGTCCATGGTCGTCGTGGCGAAGCCAAACTGGCCGGAGTAGTCCAGACCGGCGTCCTGCGCACCCAGCACCAGGGCCGACGGCCAGTCGAAGGTGGTCCAGAAGCCCCCCTCGCCGGCCGTGCGCGGCGGGATCAGGATGTTGTTGACGGTGTCGTAGGGCTGCTGGGCCGTGTGGACCTTGAAGGGGAAGATCTTGGCCGTGGGGTCGCCGATGTTGCCCGCGGGTACGATCAGCGCCGTGGTCTGGCTGGGGTCGATGACGTCGCCCAGCAGATAGCGGTAGGCCACGTTGCCGTTGAACCACTGGTAGGTGGGCTGGATATTCTTGTCGTAGAAGAAGGCGCCCTTGATCTTCAGGTATTCGAAGTGATCTTCGGGCCGGTCCTGGCCGGCTGTGGACCAGTCCCAGCTCATCTTGGTGGGGTTTTTCAGCGCCAGCTTGGGGATGTGGCAGGTCTGGCAGGCGACGCTTTGCGTGTGCATAGTTATGCGCTCGTCCTGGTGGAAGGCGCCCTGATGGCAGTCCTCACAGGCCACCTGCTCGGTTGGGTCGATGGTGATGTTGTCGGCCAGCAGCCGGCCCTTGATCGCGTGATCCTCGGTCTGGTGGCAGTCGGTGCAGAGGAAGTTCTCGCGGCCCATGTGTACGTCCAGGTTCTCCGACGGGAAGTAGAGGCTCTCGTCCAGGTCGCCATGCTTGACGTTGTTGCCGCCGCCGCCGTCGAAGTGGCACTTGCCGCACTCCTCGCGCGTCGGCGCGCGCACCGAGCGCGCCGCGGCCAGCAAATCGATGCCCTCGGCCGGCAGGCCGTAGTCATCCTTGTTGTAGATTGCCGCGTCGGCGTGGCAGGCCAGGCAGTCCACGTTGGCCGGCTCGTCGAAGTCAAAGCTGTCGTCGGCCCAGCCATAGCCCGCGTGGCAGGTCATACATTGGCGTTCGTTGCCCTGCGCGCTGATGCAGAAGTTGTTGATCTGGTTGGCCTTGCCCACCGTCACCGGCTCATCGCGCCAGGCCACCTCCACCGGCTGGCTTTCCCAGGTCCAGTGGGTGGTGTGCATGAAGTCCTCGGCCGCCTGCGCGTGGCACTGCAAGCAGGCGCGCGTCACATCCTGGCCGCTCTCGAAGGGGCCCTGGACGATGTGGCTGTGGTCGGTGTGGACGGGACGCTTGGGCAGGAAGGCCCGAGGATCGGCGCTGGCCGCGCCCTGTCGTCCGTCATCCACGGCCGCGCAAGCCGCCAGCGCCAACACCGCCGCCAAAAGGATGAAAAGCAAGAAAAGTCTCTTAGGCATAGTGAGTACTCTGTTAACAAAGCGTTTGAGGTGCCCGGCACTTGCGCCGAGTCTGTCATCATGGGCGAATCGTCGCCAAAGTGCCGGGCACCGATGCGCAGTTACCATTCACCAACTCATCATTCACCCATTCACCCATTCACCCATTCATCATTCATCATTCACCAATTCATCATTCACCGTTCCCCGACCTCCGCCGTCAGCTCCGCAATGCGGGCCAGCGTCTGCCGCGCCTGGTAGCTCTGGTAGCCGATGCTGGAGAGGGCGTTGGCGATGGTCTGCAAGATGGCGGCAATCTGCAGCGCCTGTTCAGGCGAAACGATGTTGAGCGAGTCCCTGGCCTCAGCCAGCGCCTCGCCGGAGACGCCGACCCGTTCGCCGGTGGCCTGGGCGCGCGCGGCAAAAGCCGCCGGGTCGGGCGCGGCGGTCAGAAACTGGCCGGCGATGACCAGCCCAAGACGCCGGCCGCCCACGCTGATCGGCGCGCTGGCATATTGGTTTCCCGCGTGACAGACATGGATGGCAGCCCCCTCGCTCTCTTCCTGGGCGATGGAGCGCCACGTTGCCTGGCAGGCCGCCATGCCTTCTGCCCGGCTGTGGATGATCTGGCAGAAGGCGCTGCAGCGGCTGCATGTGACGAACGGCTCCCCCTCCAGATCGGTGATGAACGCGGCCACCCCTGCCAGCTCGGCAAATTGGTTCTGAATGGTTTGCAAGACGGAGAGGTCGATCAGGTCATCCAGCCGCAATGTGTCCAGGCCGGGGCCGGCTGGCCGCAGCCGGGGCTGCGGCGTGACGCCCTCGCGCTGGCCTTGCAGCCAGGCATGGATCGCCTCGGAGGAGAAGCGCCACTGCCCGCCCACGCGCAGCGCCGGCAGCTCGCCATCCTTGACCATACGATAGATGGTCACGCGGTCGAGATGGAGCAGATCCTGAATCTCACGGGTGGTCAGCAGTTTGTCGGCCATGACATCCTTGTCAGCAGGCTGGGTTCTGATCTTTGTTAGAGATTACACTTATAGTAGAAATTTGTCAAATTTTATAAAATGCTATATGATGCGGTTGTTGCTCGTTGATAAATTCACAAATTGCTTGCCCGTGAAGACTCCAGAAGTCGCCGCGCGTCTGACGAAAGATCGTTCGACGCGCTACGGCAGCAATTCAGCTTTATGGCGGCGACTTCCGAAGTCTGCCCCCACACCTCAGGAGATTACCTCACATGGCGAAGATTACCACCACCTACAAGGGCGATATGCTCTTCGAGAGCAAGCTGGGCAACCACAGCGTTGTCATCGACGTGCCGGCCGGCATGGGGGGCAAGGATCGCGGCCCCACGCCGCCGGAGCTGTTCGTGGCCTCGTTGGGTTCCTGCATAGCCGCGCTGGTGGCCCAGTACTGCGGCCGCTCCGGCATCGACGCCACCGACATGACCGTGGACGTGACCTTCGACAAGGTGGACGATCCCACCCGGTTGACCAACCTCAAGGCGCGCGTCGAGCTGCCCCATGGCCAGTGCGCCGACCGGCAGGCGGCCCTCCACCGCGTGGCCGAGCACTGCCCAGTCTCCGAGACGATCCTGACCCTGGAAGGGATCGACATCGAGATCCTGGGTCAGGAGCAACTGACGGCCCTGGCCGTCTAGCTCAGAAGTTCGCCGTCTCACACAAATCCACCAAGAAGGCCAGAGATCTCTCCTCTTTGCGGTCTTTGCGTCTTTGCGTGAGACAGGAAATCAAGGCCGGAGTAGAACCATGCACGCAGTCGTTGCCATCAAACAGGTGCCGGACACCAGCAACGTGCGTATCAACCCCGACACCGGGACGTTGATCCGCGAAGGGGTGCCGGTCATCATCAATCCCTACGATGTCCACGCCGTGGAGATGGCGGTGCGTCTGAAGGAGCGTTTCGGCGGCAAGGTGACGGTGCTGACCATGGGCCCGCCCAAGGCCGCCGAGGCGCTGGTCGAGTGCATCGAACAGGGCGCCGATCGCGCGATCCTGATCACCGACCGCAAGTTCGCCGCGGCCGACACCCTGGCCACCTCCTACGTCATCGCCCATGCCATCGAGGCCATTCAGGCCGAGGAGCCGGTGGATCTGCTGCTCTTCGGCAAGCAGGCCATCGACGGCGACACGGCCCAGGTGGGGCCGGGCGTGGCCGCGCGGCTGGATGTGCCGCTGATCAGCTACGCCATCCAGATCGAGGCCTTCGACCCGGTGGCCCGCACGGCCATCGTTCACCGGCGCATCGAGCAGGGGATCGAGGTGCTGGAGACGACCTTGCCTGTGCTGCTGACGGTAGAAAAGGAGATCGCGGCCGTCAGCCGCGCGCCCTTGCCCAACCTGATCCGGGCCGCGGCCTATCAGCCTGAGGTCTGGAGCGCCGACGCGCCGGCGCCCTTCGACCCGGCCAGCATCGGCATCAAAGGCTCCCCCACCATCGTCGGCAAGGCCTTCACGCCGCCGCCCAAGGGGGCGGGCGAGCGGGTACATGTGGCCGAGGTGGGGCTGGCCGCGGCCGTGGGCACGGCGCTGGCCAGAATCGCCGCCGCCGGCGTCGTGGCCGCGCTGCCGGCCGGTATCAACGGAGGCCAGCCATGACACCGCAAACCACTCCCCAGGCCCGGCGCATCTGGGTTTTCATCGAGCAGGAGGATGGCGCGCCCCATCCTGTTTCCTGGGAGCTGCTGGGCGCGGCCCAACGCCTGGCGGCCGAGCTGGACGCCGGGCACGCCGTGGTGGAGGGCGTCTTGCTGGGCCACCAGGTCGAAGCCATCGCGCAGGAGGCCTTCCGTTACGGCGCGCGCCGGGTCTATCTGATGGACGATCCGGTGCTGGCCGTCTACCGCAACCTGCCCTACGCCGCCGGGGTCAGCCAGTTGGTGCAGAGCTACCAGCCGGAGATCTTCCTGGTCGGCGCCACCACCCTGGGCCGCGACCTGGCCAGCGCGATCGCTACCCGCGTGCAGACCGGGCTGACGGCCGACTGCACCGAACTGACCATCGACCCCAAGCAAGGGATCCTGGCCGCCACCCGCCCCACCTTCGGCGGCAACCTGATGGCCACCATCCTCTGCCGGCAGCGCCGGCCGCAGATGGCCACCGTGCGCCCGCGCGTCCTGCCCATGCCCGAGCCGCTGGCCGAGGCCGCGGGCGAGCTGATCCATGCGCCGCTGGGCATGGCCGAGGAGGAGGTGCCCGTCAAGCGGCTGCGCCTGATCCCCGGCCAGCAGCAGCTCAACCTGGAATACGCCGACGTGATCGTGGCCGGCGGCCGCGGGCTGGGCGGGCCTGACGGCCTGCCGCTGCTGGAGGAGTTGGCCCAGGCGCTGGGCGGCGTTCTGGGCGTCTCCCGCCCCCTGGTGGACGCGGGCTGGGTCTCGGCCGAGCATCAGGTGGGGCAGACCGGCAAGACGGTGCGCCCTAAGCTGTACATCGCGGCCGGCATCTCCGGCGCGGTGCAGCACCGCGTCGGCATGAGCGGCGCTGACTTCATCCTGGCCATCAACAGCGATCCTCAGGCGCCCATCTTCCAGGTCGCTAACCTGGGCATCGTGGGCGACCTGTACCAGGTGGTTCCAGAGTTGATCAGCCAGGTGCGCGCCCTGCAAGGAGGCGATGATCATGTCCGCTAAGCTGGTTTTCGATGCCATCGTGGTGGGCGCGGGCCCGGCCGGCGTGGCCGCGGCCATCACCATGGCCCGCGGCGGCCTGCGCGTGATCCTGCTGGAGCGCGGCCGCTTTGCCGGCGCCAAGAATCTCTTCGGCGGCGTGCTCTACACCCATGCCCTGGCCGAGCTGTTGCCCGACTACTGGCAGCGCAAGCCCCCCTTCGAGCGGCCCGTCACCGAACAGGGCTACTGGCTGCTGGCGCCGGACAGCGCGGTGCGCTTTATGCACAAGAGCGAGCACTACAAGCAGGAGCCGGCCGAGGCCTACACCGCCCTGCGCGCGCCCTTCGACGCCTGGTTTGCCGAGCAGGCCGTGCGCGAGGGGGTGCTGCTGATCACCAAGACCACGGTGACCGATGTGCTGCGCGACCAGCAGGGCCGCGTGATCGGCGTGAGCACCGACCGGCCGCAGGGTGATGTCTATGCGCCCATAGTCGTCCTGGCCGAGGGAGTCAACAACCTGCTGACCCAGAAGCTGGGGCTGATCAGGAACGACCTGCCGCCCCGCTTCATCGCGCTGTCGGTCAAGGAGGTGATCGGCCTGCCGCCCAAGGAGATCGAGGCGCGCTTTGGCCTGGCCGGCCCGCAGGAAGGGGTGGCCATCGACATCTTCGGCGACGCCACGCTGGGCCTGCCCGGCACCGCCTTCATCTACAGCGACAAGAAGGCGATCTCCATCGGCATGGGCCTGCTGCTGGAGGAGTTCATCTACCACAAGCTGCGCCCCTACGAGGTGCTGGCGCGCTTCAAGGCCCATCCTGTGGTGCGCCCCTATCTGGAGGGGGGCGAGTCGCTGGAATATGGCGCGCACCTGATCCCCGAGCAGGGCTACGACCGCATGCCAGAGCTGGCGGCGGACGGCGTGCTGGTGGCCGGCGACGCCGCCTGCATGGTGGACGCCATGCACCGCGAGGGCACCAACCTGGCCATGACCGCCGGCCGCATGGCGGGCGAGACCGCGCTGGAGGCCCACCGGCAAAACGACTTCTCGGCCGATTTCCTGCGGGCCTATCGGCGCCGGCTGGAGGAGAGCTTCGTGCTCAAGGACCTCAAGCAGTATCGTCGCATGACCGACTTCCTGGACAGCACGCCGCACTTCATGGGCACCTACATCAATTTCGTCAACGACGCTGCGCTGCGCTTTTTCAGCGCCCACGGCATGCCCAAGCGGCAGATGGAAGGGGAGATCTTTGGCCTGCTGCGCGAGCGGCGCTCCTTCTTCGGCATTGCCCAGGATGTGATGAAGCTGCTGCGTGGGATGAGAGGATAGCCATGGCAAAACGCAAACATCAACCCCTGGACCCCGAGCTGGAGGCCAGCCTGCCCCGCGTCGACGTGGACGCCCTGATCGCGTCGGTCAAGTACTACGTGGACGAGGACTTCGCCCACCTGTGGATCAAAGACCCGGCGGTCTGCCAGCATTGCCAGGACAAACCCTGTCTGGCCTTCTGCCCGGTGGGCGTCTATCGCCTGGACCGGCAGGGCCAGATCATGGTGGGCTACCAGGCCTGTGTGGAGTGCGGCAGTTGCCGCGTGGGCTGTCCGTTCCTCAACATCGGCTGGGCGTTGCCGCGCGGCGGCTATGGCGTGGCCTACAAATTCGGCTAGGAGGCGCAGCGATGCAACTGTCATCCATGGAACAGATCGATCGGGCCGCGCTGGCGCTGCTGGAGGCCCTGACCATGTACGGCGACGAGGCCGCGCCCTACCTGGAGGCTGGCCAGATGGCCGCCTTGCAGCAGGAGCTCATCAGCCTGCGTCGCGCGCTGCTGGGCGTGCAGATGGGGCCGCTCTACTGGGAGACCTCCTTGCAGAGCGCCGAGGCAGCCTGGCAGCAGGACCGCTGACGCGGCCTGCTGCATCGGGGGCCGCAGCTGAGCACATCGATGGCGGGCGTGGGTTGTTGAGTCTCCTACCCGCGCTCTCCATCGGTGTTCTCAGCCGCATTTCTGGCAGCCTGGTTGTATTCCCCGAAAATAACAAGAGCAGAGGGTGGATTCCATGCCAGACGACTGGCCAGGAAGCAATTCGTCCGGTTGACATGCCGCTGGCCAGATGTTACAATTGCTGTCAGGTAATCTCACTGAACTGGCTTGTCCGGTATTTGAGGTGACAAGATGACAGGTGTATCCCCGTCAACGGCTGTGATGCCCTGCCGCACGTCAAGGCTATGCGGCAATGGGAGTCTGATCTGGTTGAGATCGGCGATCTGGCCGAAGCACAAACTAAGGAACCATGTGCAGCCAGGTGGGTGTAATGTGCTGCAAGAACGATCATCCGTCACGGAGAAAATCAGATGACAGTCAACCTTGAACAAACATTGGTGCGCCGCCTGCGTACTCTACCGGTGGAACGACAGGTGGAAGTGCTCGATTTTGTCGATTTCCTGGGTCAACGTTCAACTGTCAAAAAGCCGCGGCGCAACCCTATCGGCCTGTTCGCCGGGCTTGGAATCGACATCAGCGCCCAAGAGATTGATGACACGCGTGCTGATTTGTGGCAGCACTTTCCCCGGGATGTCGAGCTATGAGCGCAGTGGTTGCTGATACCCATGCTGTAATTTGGCTGTTATTTAGTCCCCATTGCAAACAGAAGTCGGGCTTCTTCCGAGAAGCCCGACTTCTTTGATGGCCGCCTACTGCTGCCTACTGCTCTACCAGGAAGGTGGCGGTGGCCTCAGATCGCTGCTGGATGCGAGCGATCAACTGTTGCCCGGTAGCAGCGCCCGCGGCTGGCCACCGGGTCGGCGGCGTCATGGTAAATCTGCAACGTTCTTGCGTACAATATAGGGCACGAGAAAAACCCGGTTTCTGAACACTGACTGGAGGAACCATGACCACCTACGATGCGACTGTCGCCAAACGCCTGACTGAAACCTACGCCGCCGCTTCCATCGACGCCGGCCGCGAGCTGGCCGATCTGCGGCTGATCGTCCTCTCCGACCTGCACAAGGGCGAACGCGATGGCGCGGACGATTTCCAGGCCTGCGAGCCGGCCTACCTGGCCGCGTTGGATCACTATTGGCGTGAGGGCTTCGAGCTTTTCCTCCTGGGCGACGTGGAAGAGCTGTGGGAGAGCCGGCCGGCGTCGGTTATCCGTGAATACAGCGGGGTGCTGAAACAGGAACTGCCTTTCGCCCAGGCGACCAACCCCATCCGCTATACGCGTTTCGTGGGCAACCACGACGATCTGTGGTACAGCCAGGGCCAGGTGCGGGACTATCTCGGCTCCTATCTGGCTGGCCAACCGGTGTTCGAAAGCCTGCGCATGGCTGTGTACCAGCAGGGGCAGGAGTTGGGCGAGCTTTTCTTCCTGCACGGCCACCAGGGCACGCCGGACTCCGATCATTTTGCCCGCCTCTCGGCCTGGGCTGTGCGTCACCTGTGGCGGCCCTTCCAGCGCCTCTTCAACGTCCGCTCGAACACGCCCAGCACCAGCTACGAGCTGCGCGCCAAGCATGAGCTGGCCATGTATAATTTCGCCGCCAGCCGGCCGCGTCTGGTGCTGTTCGCCGGCCACACCCATCACCCGGTCTGGGAGGGGCTCAGCTTCGAGCAGGCCATGCAGGAGATGGGGGTGCGCGGCCTGGAGGTGCAGGTGGACACGGCCTGGGCGCAGGAGCAGGTTGCCGGGGCGGTGAGCCTGCCCGGCCGCAAGCCCAGCTACTTCAACAGCGGCTGCTGCGCCTACAGCGACGGCTCCATCACCGGCATCGAGCTCAGCGGCGGCGAGCTGCGGCTGGTGCGCTGGGCCGGGACGCCGCCCGCCCGCGCCCAGGTCTTCAGCGCCTCCCTGGCTGACGTGTTGGCGGCCGTGGCGTGAGCGTTGTCGCGCGCCGCGGTCTTGCACGTTTGCCCCTTCTCATTATATAATGCGGTGCGTCACAAATGTGATGATCGTTGCCTGCCGGGCTCCCGCGTGGCTGTCATCAGGCGTTCGCTTGTTGGGCGCCCGGCGTTGCACCTTGACCTTGATATGACTTGGAGGCGTTTCCAATGAGCGAATCAGAGACTTCCACCCCGCAGGGCGCGATGGCCGAACGGCTGCGCAAGACCAAAGAACTGACCAGCATGACCGTGCAGGGCGCCCGCTCCACCGTGGAGAGCACAGCCGAGATGGCCGCGGGCGAGGCCAGCATGACGGCCGAAGCCGCCTCGGTCGCGACGCAAAGCCTGTCTGACACCGTGGGGCGCGCCACCACCAACGCCATGCAGGGCATGGCGCACGGCGCCGGCGCGATGGTCGGCGGCGCCAAGGGCACGGTCGGCGGCATGATCCTGGCCGCCCAGATCATGGGCGGGGCCACCGTGGACGCGGCCAAGGGGCTGGCCGGCAGCACGTCCAAGGTCGCCGGCAGCCTGGCCGAAGGCTTCGCCGTGGCCCTGGAGGATCAACAGCAGGGGGCCGAGCAGGTCAGGCAGGCCACCAGAGCCTTTGTGCAGGAGGCCTTCGACGCCACCACCGGCGCAGCCTTCGGCGCGCTGGGCGGCGCAGCCACGGCCACCGGCGCGGTGGTCGGCGGCGTCAAAGGGGCAGCCAGCGGCACGGTGGACGGCGCGAGAGACATGGTCGACGCCGGCGCGGACGTGGCCTATGCCGTGACCAAGGAAGCCACCAAGGGTGGAACCGAGATCATGCGCCGCGCCCTGCACCGGCCGGAGGACGCAGCCTGAGAATCCATGAATGGCGAACAATCTGTCTGGTCTCCCCGCTACACTATCACTCCCGCCATCGCGCGCAGCTTGATGATTATCGAGGCTGCGCGCGCTGTTGTTGACCGCGTGCCATTGCCGCCAACAGTTGAGGCTGAACTGCGCCGCCGCGTCCGGCTGCGTTCCACGCATTACTCGACACGCATCGAGGGCAATCGCCTCTCGCTGGCCGAGGCCGAGCGTGTGATCAGCGAGGCGCGGGCCACAGTGCAGGGGCGTGAGCGCGATGTGCGGGAGGTTCGCAACTACTGGCAGGCCCTGCTGCGCGTCGAGGAGTGGGCTGCCCAGGGCAAACCATTGACAGAGGAGCTGGTTCGCCGGCTACATGCCTTAGTTGAATATGGCGTCAGGGCCAGGCCGACCCCTTATCGCGACGGACAAAATGTGATCCGAGACTCAGCCAGTGGTGCCCTTGTGTATCTACCGCCGGAGGCCAGGGATGTGCCAGGCCTGATGCAGGCGCTGGTGGTATGGGCCAACCAATCCAGACAGGCCGGTCTGCCAGCGCCGTTGATCGCGGGACTGGTTCACTATCAGTTTGTTACTATTCATCCCTATTTCGACGGCAACGGTCGCACGGCGCGCCTGCTGGCCACCTTCAGTTTACATCGGGACGGCTACGGGTTGCATGGCTTCTTCTCGTTGGAAGAGCATCACGCCCGCGATCTGGCCGGCTATTACAACTCTCTGGCGACGCATCCCCATCATAACTATTACGAGGGCCGCGCGGACGCAGACCTGACCACCTGGCTGGAGTACTTCAGCGGTCTGCTGGCGCGTGTCTTCACGCTGGCCCAGGAGGAAGCTTTGCGCCTAGCAGAAGCGCCGCCCCTGGCTGAACCAGAAACTGTACAGCGTTTGGACAGCCGCGCCAGGCAGGTGCTGGCGCTGTTTGCCTCCACTCACCAGATCACTGCTCACCAGGTGGCTGAGACGCTGGGCCTCTCGCCGCGTACCGCTCGCAATCTCTTGCAGGGCTGGGTGGAGGATGGTTGGCTGGTTATCTCTAACCCCTCCAGACGAAAACGCGCCTATGAATTATCGGCAATTTATCGGCAATCTATCGGCAGCTCAACGGCAATGATATCGGAATAGCCCGAATCACCCGTCACTCGTCACGCCTCACGTTTCACATCCCCGCCAGATACCGCTCCACCGATTCCTCGATGCCCAATTCGCCGGCGCGCACAGCCGCTTCGTAGGTGCGCGCCCAGTGGAAGAGATGCGAACGGGCCTCTTGCAGCTCCCGCAACATCAGGCGGGCCAGCGCGCCGCCAGTGGCCAGGAAGCCTGTATCGACATAATCTTGTTCTGTGCGACGGCGGTCATAGGCCAGGCGCACGATCTCAGCCTGCCAGCCGTTGCGCCAGGTGAACTGGCCGTAGCTGGCGCGCGGGTCGCCGTCGAAGGGCATGCCCACCGCGCCGACGTTGGCCACCAGCGTGCCGTCGATCCGGCGCACCAGCGGCACATGGGTATGGCCAACCACGAAGAGGGGGGTGTGCGGCCGGCCGACCTGCAAACGCAGCACCTGGTCAGGGGTGTCAGGAAAGACGCCGTCGCGCGTGCCGCGCGTGGAGGCATGGACGATGCGCGCCTCGCTGCCATCGGGCGCCAGCACTGTCTGCTGAAAGGGCAGCGCCTCCAGCACCTCCATCAGACTGCCCAACTGCTGGCAGGTCCAGTAGGAGCTCTGGAAGATGTCGAAGTGCGGGCCGCTGCGGGCCGCGTCGGGCTGGACCTGGCTCAACACATATTCTTCGTGGTTGCCCAGCACCAGTCGCCAGCCGGCCGCGTGCTGCCGCTCCAGCACCAGCCGCAGGCATTCGGCCGGCCGCGGCCCGCGGTTGACGATGTCGCCGGCCACTACCACCGCGTCCGGCTGCCAGGCGTCGATGTGGGCCAGCGTCGCCTGCAGCGCGGGCAGATTGGCGTGGATGTCGGCCAGGACGGCAAGTTTCATAAGAATCGCAGCGCCTGCGGTTGAAACCGCAGGCTGATAATGGAAAGCATGCTAAGGCAAGCTACCTCGTGGCCGCAAGCTTGCTTTAGCATGCTTAGCTATGCCAGACGCTGATTTCAATCGGCGTCGACGCCTGCGCTACGGCTGGCGCACCTCCGCCGTCACCGTCAGCGTCTGTCCGCTGGCGAACTCCAGCGTCACCGGGAAGCTGTCGCCCACAGCCAGCTCGCGGGTCAGGCCGATCAACATGACGTGGTAGCCGCCGGGCTTGAGCTCGACCTGGCCGCCGGCCGGCAGCTCGATGCCCTCCTGCACCTGCTGCATGCGCATCACGTCCCCTTCCATGGTTGTCTCGTGGATCTCGACCGCCTTGGCCACGTCAGCCTTGGCCGCGGTCAGCCGGTCTGCCGTCGCGCCGCCGTTGGCCAGGGTCATGTAGACCGCGCTGTTGGCGCCGCCATGCTGCATCTGTTGCGTTTCCCCTTCCACAGGGGCATCGCCCATGGTTTTGGCCGGCCGCGCCCAGACATCCTGTGCGCTGAGGCCTTGGCCGGACGCGGGGGCCGGGGACACAGGCGCCGACGCACACGCGGCCACAGCCAACAATAGAACCAACAGCGCGCTCAGCATGACGCCGGTGCGCCTGCCGCTGAAACTTTTGGATTGCATAGGTGTTCTCCTTCTCAGATAGGCCAAGTAGCTGGCCGCCCGGCATCTTCAGGCGCCGGGCGGCGATGCGGTGTGTTGATTCATAATGCACGAAAGATCAAATCGTGTCAAATTGCACGAGCAAATTCAGAAGCAAAATATGATCTAGGTCATAAGCCTATAGGGGAATATCTGGTATGATGGGGAACGTTTCACCTCAGGTCAACGCCGATTCATCCCGAAAGGAGCACTCTGGCATGCGGAGATTGAAAACCTGGCGCTGGCAATGGATGCTCGCCCTGGTCGCGACCGCAATGATTGCAGTTGTCTTCGTTCGTCCAGTCATCGGACGCGTCCAGGTTGGCCCGGCGCGTGCCGACTCTGCGGCCGCGCGCTCCGTCGTTGCGTCTGGCCAGAGGGCGGAAATTGCCGCCGCGCCGCCGGCCGCCGCGCCGGAGGCCAGCCTGGACGCGCAGACCCGCAGAACCCCGACGCCGGCGCTCCCGGAGTCGGCCAGTTGCGTGGCCTGCCACACCAACCAGCCGTTGTTGGCGCAGATGGCGCAATCTGCCACACCGGCCCCGGCGGCGACGAAACAGGCCGACTGGGTGGTGGGCCCGCTGCCCACGCAGGAGCCCTGGCAGCGGGTCTTCGTCGATCCTGCCTTTATCAGCGACGATGTACACAGCCAGCCGGGCTGCACCACCTGTCATGGCGGCACAGCCGGCACCCTGGACATGGCCACCGCGCACGGCAACCTGGCGACCCCCTCCGCGGCCAGGCTGGATAAGATGTGCGGCAGTTGCCACGTGGGCCTGGTGCAGTCAGCGCGCACCAGCTCCCACCGCATGCTGCCCGATTTCGTGCAGGCCCTCAAGGCGCGCGGCGCGGACTTCACCATGCCGGAGACAGTACACGCCTTCAACGGCCAGTGCGCTCAGTGCCACGCCACCTGCGCTGACTGCCACATCAGCCGGCCGGCGATGCTGGGCGGCGGTCTGACGGGCGGCCATCTGATGAGCAATGGGGTGGCGCAGGAGCAGACCTGCGCCGGCTGCCACAACGCCACCGTCAACGCCGAGTCCACCGGCGCCCACGAAGGGATCCAGGGCGATGTCCATGCCGCGGCCGGCATGAGCTGCACCGATTGCCACGGCGTCGAGACCTTCCATCAGAGCCAGCGGGCGGCCAGCCAGAGCCAGAGCGTGGCCTGCGTCGATTGCCATCAGCAGGATGTCAAGCTGGGCGGCGCCAACGTGCAGCACACGGTGCATGTCAACACGGTGCAGTGCCAGGTCTGTCATTCGGCCGGCGCCTACACCTCCTGCGCCACCTGCCATGCCGGCGAGGATGCGCAGGGCGAGCCCACGGCCGCCAGCGACCCGGCCCGGCTGACCTTCAAGATCGGGCGCAACGCTGCGCCCGACGAGAACGCCCCCTGGAACTACGTGTTGGTGCGCCAGACGGCCGCCGACCCCGACATGTGGGCCTTCTATGGCGAGAATCTGCTGCCCGATTTCGCCAGCGTGCCCACCTGGCATCCCACGACGCCGCACAACGTGCAGAAGCTCACCCCGCAGAACGCCACCTGCAACAACTGCCACGGCCAGCGCGAGCTCTTCCTGACGGCGGAGGATGTATCGCCTGAGACGCTGGAGGCCAACCGAGGCGTGATCGTGCCCCGGATTCCGCCGACGCGCCTGGAGGTTGCGCCATGAGCCATCGATGCATTTCAGGCAACCGTTCACGCCTTTGGCGCACAGCTGCACATGAGGGCGGCCGGGCACGGCCGGCCCCTGCCGGGGTGCAGGCAAAGACCGGCCGCAGCGGTTTTCGGGGCAGAATCGGGATCAGCGCCGCGCTGCTGGCGCTGGCGCTGGCCGCGCTCCTTCTGGCGCCGGGGCGGGCCGCGGCCCAGGAGCAGCCACCCGTCAGCCCGGCCGCCAGCGACGCCGCCGCGGCCAACGCCGCCTGTCTCACCTGCCATCAGCAGCAGGGGCTCTATCTCACCCTGCCCGACGGCCAGTCGCTGCCGGTGACCATGGACAGCCATCTCCTGGACGGCTCCATGCACGAAGGGCTGCGCTGCCAGGACTGTCACACCGACATCGAGGGCTACCCGCACGGCGCGCCGCCGGCCGAGGACTTCCGCGACTTGCAGCTTTACTACAGCCAGAGCTGCGCCGACTGCCACACCGATGAAGGGATGCACCAGGTGGACAGCGTGCATGCCCAGTTGCAGGCGGCCGGCGTGCGGGAGGCTGCGGTCTGCGCGGACTGCCACGGCGGCCACAACGTTCAGCCGATCAACCGCACCACACACCCGGAGGTGTCGCCGACCGCCTCGGCCGAGATCTGCGCGCAGTGCCACAGCGGCATCTACGCTGCTTTCGAGGCCAGCGTTCATGGCGAGGCGCTGGTGTCGGGCAACTCCGACGTGCCCACCTGCATCACCTGCCATCCGGCGCACACGGCCACCGACCCGCGCACGCTGGAGTTTCGCCTGAAGTCGCCGGAGATGTGCGGCAGTTGCCATGCCGACAAGGCGCTGATGGCCAAATACGGCATCTCCACCGACGTCTTCGACACCTACGTGGCCGACTTCCACGGCACCACGGTGATGATGTTCAGCAAGACGCACCCTGAGCAGGCGACCAACAAGGCGGTGTGTATCGACTGCCACGGCGTACACGACATCGCGCCGGCCACGCGCGACAGTACACAGATCCAGGCCAACATCCTGCCCCGCTGCCAGGAGTGTCACCCGGACGCCACCACCAACTTCGCGGCCAGTTGGCTGGGACACTATGCGCCCAACATGCAGACCGCGCCTCTGGTCACGGCGGTCACCTGGTTCTATCGCATCCTGATCCCCATGGTGGTCGGCTTTTTCGTGGTCTACATCGGGCTCGATCTCTTCCGCCACATCAAGGATCGGCGGGCCCACCGCCAGGAGGTGCAGCCATGAGCGGCGAGGCCAAACGGTATCTTCGTTTTCTGGTGAGCGACCGGGTGCTGCATTTTCTGCTGCTGATCTCGTTCACCATGCTGGCCATCACCGGTCTGGTGCAGAAATACTCTGACGCGGGCATCTCGGTGGCCATAATCCAGGCGCTGGGCGGCATCGAGCAGACCCGCGTGATCCACCACACCTTCGCGGTGATCCTGATCATGACCTCCATCGCCCACGCGGTGCAGGTGGGCTATCGCCTGTACGTGCAGCGCAAGGCGATGAGCATGTTGCCGACGCTGGGCGACGTCACCGACTTCGTCGCGGCCATCAAGTACAACATCGGCCTGAGCAAACAGCGCCCTCACTTCCCCCGCTTCAACTTCATGGAGAAGATCGAGTATTGGGCGGTGGTCTGGGGCACGATCCTGATGACCATCACCGGCTACGTGCTGTGGAACCCGGTGCTGACCACCCAGTTTCTGCCGGGAGAGGTGGTGCCCGCGGCCAAGATCGCCCACGGCATGGAGGCGGTGCTGGCGGTGTTGTCCATCATCACCTGGCACTTCTACTTCGTACACCTTAAGCTCTTCAACAAAAGCATGTTCACCGGCTATCTCACCGAGGAGCAGATGGAGGAGGAGCACCCGCAGGAGCTGGCCAAGAAGCGCCAGGGCAAGGGGTGGCGTGCGCCCGCGCCTGAGGTGCGCTATCGCCGGCTCAAGCTCTACGCGCCGCTGGCCACCCTCTTCGTGCTGGTGTCGGTGCTGGCCACCTGGCGCTGGCTGACGGCCGAGACCACGGCCATCACCACCGTGCCGCGCGCGGCCATCGAAGAGCAGGCCTATCAGCCGCTGCTGCCCACCCCGCGCACGGTGCGGCTGGAGGCGACGCCGCTGCCCACGCCGCTGAATGTGCTGGCCATCGACCAGGCGGCCGGGCCGCCGGCCCCGCCGCTGATCCCGCATCCCACCGAGGGCGAGCGCGCCCAGTGCCTGCTCTGCCACAGCGTGGACAGCATGATCGCGCCGGCGCCGCTCAACCACAGCGACTTCGAAGAGGCGACGTGCATCACCTGCCACAGCCAGGGAGGAGAGGCGCCATGAAGCTGCTTGCCCGCACTCTCAGGTGGACGGGCGGGGCGGCGGGCCTGGCGCTGTGGGCGCTGCTGGCCCTGGCCGCCTGGCCCCAGCCAGCCCACGCCCAGCCCCCTGAGCCGCACCAGTACATCCAGGATTACCAGGGCCCGGCCACCTGCGCCGTTTGCCACGGCGATGTCACCGACGACGTGATCCACAGCGTCCACTACACGTGGGAGGGCAAGATGGATCACTATAGCCCCATCGCGGCCAGCAGCGCGCGCATCAACTGGCTGGGCATGCTCAACGAGGCGCTGGGCATTCCCGGCGGCTGCGCCCGCTGCCACATCGGCAGCGGCGCGCCGCCCAAGCCGGCCGGCGAGACTACCACCGCGGCCGAGGCTGGCATCGACTGCCTGATCTGCCATTCGCCCGTCTACGACACCAGCCTGCGCTTCCCGGTGCAGCAGGCCGATGGCTCGTGGACGCTGACCCAGGACCGCAACGTGTTGACCGCGCGCCAGGCGCAGCGTCCCACCAGCCAGAACTGCCTGCTCTGCCACCAGAACGTGGGGGGCGGGACGATGATCAGCCTGAACGTCGATCTGACGCCGGCGGCTGACACGCACGGCGAGATCAGCAAGCCGGACGTCCACGTGACCGCGGGCATGCAGTGTGTGGACTGCCACGCCGCGCAGGATCACCGGGTGATGGGCTTCAGCCCGACGCTCTGGAGCCGGGATCTGCCGGATAAGCGGCTGACCTGCGACAGTTGCCACACCTCGACCCCCCACGCCGATCCGCTGCTCAACCTGCGCCACGCGCGGCTGGACTGCCGCGCCTGTCACACGCTGGACACCGGGGGTCTGGTCAGCCGCGACTGGACCGCGCAGCCGGCCTACGATCCGGTGACCGAGCTCTACGCGCCGGTGGACGATGTGCAGGCCGCCAACTCGGTGCAGCCGGTCTTTCTCTGGCACAACGGCCAGCCCGCGCTGGCTGATCAGCCCTGGCCGGGCAGCCGCTCCGACCTGGACTCGCGCATCCAGCCCTTCAAGCTGTTCACGGCCACGGTGCCGATGGACGCGGCCAGCGGCCAGCCGATACCGCTCAAGCTGGACCGGTTCTACACCCAGGGCGACCTGGAGCAGGCCATCGCGGCCGGCGCCGGCGAATCGGGCATGGACTACAGCGGCGCGTGGACTTCCGGGGTCATCACGCAGGCGCTGCAGATCAGCCACGGCGTGGTGGGCAAGAAGGACGCCCGCCAGTGCCAGGACTGCCACGTGGCCAATGGCCTGATGGACTTCGCCAGCATGGGCTACACCGCGCAGGAGGTTGAGGTGCTGACCACCATTAGCAACGAGGCGGCTGGTGTGCGCCGGCCGTTGCAGTTGGCGGTGGTGGTGCCGGCCGCCCAGCCGCTGCCCACGCCGGTCAATCTCTCCGGCGACATGGAGGCGGCCAGCGGCTTTGGCATCCATATCCCGTGGAGTCCCTGGCTGGCGCTGGTGGTTGGCCTGGCCATTGTGGCCGGCGGCTTCCTCTGGCTGCGGGTGCAGCGGCCGCCGGCGGCTCCGCCGCCGCCGCCGGAACCGATTCCGGCTCCGCCGCCGCCGCCGGAACCGGACGCCTCAATCGCGGAGTAGGCATCCCCTGATGCCGGGTTCGCATCTGAGGATGCGAACTCCGCGAGGGTTCGCATCTGAGGATGCGAACTCCGCGAAGGGTCGCATCTGAGGATGCGAACTCCGCGAAGGGTCGCATC
>JACSRL010000814.1 GCA_014879765.1 Anaerolinea sp.
TCCATATTGTCGACTCCTTAGCGGTATTATACCGCGGGTGCAGTCGACTCAGTGTAAGCGCGTAACCCGGAATCGCGGGAAGCGTCTTTGGATTATGGGGTGTGTGTTACAATTGTATGTCGTGCGTCATGCCTCGCGTTTCACGCATCACGAAACCACCCCCCATCCCCACACACTCCGGGTTACGAGTTACGGGTTACGGGTTACGCATCACGCATCACGAAACCACCCCCCATCCCCACACACTCCGGGTTACGGGTTACGAGTTACGGGTTACGCATCACGCATCACGAAACCAACTCCCATCCCCACACACTCCGGGTTACGGGTTACGGGTTACGGGTTACGGGTTACGCATCACGAAACCACCCCCCATCCCCACACACTCCGGATCACGTTTCACGCCTCACGTTTCACGTTTCACGTCCCCCAAAGGAGCTTCCATGTCCACCCTCACCCTCGACGCCTTTTCCCGCCGTTCCAATGTGCTGGCGCGGCGGGGCATGGTGGCCACCAGCCAGCCGCTGGCGGCCATGGCCGGGCTGCGCATGCTGCTGGAGGGCGGCAACGCGGCCGATGCGGCTGTGGCCACGGCCGCGGCCCTGGCTGTGGTCGAGCCTATGTCCACCGGCATCGGCGGCGACGCGTTTGCTCTCTTCTATGACGCGGCCGCGGCCCCGCAGCAGCGCATCAGCGCCCTGAACGGCAGCGGCCGCGCGCCGGCTGGGTTGCATCTGGAGGATCTGCGCCGCGCCGGTCTGAGCGAGATCGGCCTGGAGAGCCCACACAGCGTGACCGTGCCCGGAACCGTGGCCGCCTGGGCCGATCTGCTGGCGCGCCACGGGACCATGCCGCTGGCCGTGGTCTTGCAGCCGGCCATCGAGTACGCCCGCGACGGCTTCCCGGTCAGCGAGCTGATCGCGGCCAGTTGGCAGCGCGGGGAGGCCCGGCTGGGCCGCCTGCCCTCGGGGCGGGAGCTGCTGCCGGGCGGCCGGGCGCCGCGTCTGGGCGAGGTGGTGCAGTTGCCTGAACTGGCCCGCAGCCTGCAGGCCATCGCCGACGGCGGCGCGGCGGCCTTCTACCAGGGCGAGATCGGCCGGCGCATTGCGGCCTTCGTGCAGGAACTGGGCGGCTGCCTGGCAGTGGGCGACCTGGCCAGCCACCGCTCCACCTGGGACCAGCCGATTGCCATCGACTACCGCGGGCTGCGGGTGTGGGAGTGTCCACCCAACGGCCAGGGCCTGGCCGCGCTGCTGGCGCTGGGCATCGTGGCGCACGATGACCTGGCCGCGGCCGCGCCGGCCGAGCGCTGGCACCTGTTGATCGAGGCCATGCGCCTGGCCTGGGCCGACGCGCGGCGCTGGGTAGCCGATCCCGCCTTCGTCGATCTGCCGCTGGCCGAGCTGCTCGCCGCCCCCTATCTGGCCGGCCGGCGCAGCCAGATCGACCCGCGCCGCGCCAACCTGGCCCCGGCCAGTGGGCTGCCCAACGCCGACCGCCGGCCGCTCCAGCCTGCGCCGCGCGCCGATACCGTCTATCTGAGCGTGGTGGATGGCCAGGGCAACGCCTGCTCCTTCATCAACAGCCTTTTTCACGGCTTCGGCAGCGGGCTGGTGGCGCCGGGGACCGGTGTGGCCTTGCAGAACCGCGGCGCGCTTTTCGATCTGAACCCGGATCATCCCAACTGCCTGGCGCCGGGCAAGCGCCCCTACCACACCATCATCCCCGCCCTGGCCACCAGAGGGGACGAGCTGTGGGCCTGCTTCGGCGTCATGGGCGGCTTCATGCAGCCGCAGGGCCACTTGCAGGTGCTGGTCAACCTGCTGGATCTGGCCATGTTGCCCCAGGAGGCGCTGGACGCGCCCCGCTTCTGCCTGCCGGACGGGGAGCCGGGCGGGCCGGTGGCGGTGGAAGCCGGCGCCGGGGAGGCGCTGATCGCCGAGCTGCGGGCCCGGGGCCATGACGTGACGGTGATGGCTGGCATGGAGCGAACTCTCTTCGGCGTCGGCCAGGTGATTTGCCGCGACGTTGACAGCGGCGTCCTGACCGCGGGCAGCGATCCGCGGCGCGATGGCTGCGCGCTGGGCTGGTGAACATGGCTGGAACCCCGTTGGATCAGTTGCTGGCCTGGCTGCACGGCGCGCCGCAGTGGCTCGCACGTCTCCTGGAGATCGCGCTCTTCTTCTTCGTCGCCTGGGTAGTCTATCGCCTGGCCCCGCGGCTGGCCCGACGCGGCGTTCGCTGGCGCCGCGCCGGCGCGGCCGGCGAACGCACGCGGCCAGAACGGCTGGCCACGCTGAGCGGCCTGATCTCCAGCGCCATTTCGGTGCTGGCCTTTGTCGCCGCCGCCATCCTCAGCCTCAGCCTCTTCGTGAACAACAACACGTTGATCTGGGTGATCGGCCTCTTCAGCGCCGCCTTTGGCCTGGGCGCGCGCAATCTGGTCAACGACTTCGTCAGCGGGGTCAGTCTGATCTTCGCCGACGACTACGCGGTGGGCGAGAAGGTCGAGGTGGTGGGCATCGAAGGGGTGGTCGAGGCGGTCAACGTGCGCACCACCCTGCTGCGCGCGCCCACCGGCGAGCTGTTCGTGGTGCCCAACGGCGACGTGCGCCTGATCCGCAACTTCAGCCGCGGCCGCTTCTCCAACCTCACGGCCATCGTCAGGATCGCCGGGGCCGATGTGGGCCGGGCGTTGCCGCTGCTGCAAGCGCTGGGCAGCGAAGCGGTGGCGCTGCTGCCCAACCTGCTGGAGCCATGGCAGGTCATCAGCGAGATGGGGGTCATCGGTCAGACCACCGAACTGACGCTGGTGGCCAAGGCGCGCTTCGGCGCCGCGGCCGAGATGCGACCGCGGCTCCTGGCGTTGGTGCATGAGCGCCTGTCAGAGGCAGAGATACATCTGGTAAGCTGACTGGTCAATGGCCCGGACCGGTGGTTGGAAACCCACCGGCTCACAGTAAGGCCCCTCAGGGCCTGGGCCCCCAGACCGGTGGTTAGAAACCCACCGGCTCACAGTACGAAGGCCCCTCAGGGCCTGGGATTCAGCGGTTGAGGCCGCGAGGAGTTTTTCCTATGCAATTTGTTGATGGCATTCCTGTGTGGGGGGATCTGACCGACGCCGGGGCGCTGCGCCAGATCAAAAACTGCGCCCGGACGGCCGACGCGGCCGCGCTGATGGCTGACCATCACCTGGGCTATGCCGTGCCCATCGGCGGGGTGGTGGCCTACGAAGATAAGATCAGCCCCTCCGGGGTGGGCTATGACATCGCCTGCGGCAACAAGGCGGTGTTGCTTGACCTGCCGGCCGCGGAGGTGCGTCCCCGAATCAAGACCATCATGGACGATATCTGGGCCCATCTCTCCTTCGGCATCGGCCGCAAGAACAACGTGCGGGTCGATCACGAGCTGTTCGAG
The DNA here is from genome assembly GCA_014879765.1 of Anaerolinea sp. Taxonomy (GTDB): domain Bacteria; phylum Chloroflexota; class Anaerolineae; order JAAEKA01; family JAAEKA01; genus JAAEKA01. The sequence goes on from JACSRL010000814.1 coordinate 3,418, forward strand.
GACCCGACCTGGTCGCTGCGGGCCATCGCGCCGCTCAAATCCATGGCCAGCGCGCAGTTGGGCACCATCGGCTCCGGCAACCACTACGTCGATCTGTTCGAGGATGAGCAGGGGCGCACCTGGATCGGCGCACATTTCGGCTCGCGCGGCTTTGGCCACAAGACCGCCACCTATTTCCTGGAGGCGGGCGGGGCCAAAGATGGCATGGAGGTCGATCCGCTGGTGTTGGACGCGCGCTCCTCCCTGGGCGCCGACTACCTGGCCTGCATGACCTTGGCCGGCCGCTATGCCTACGCGGGCCGCGACTGGGTGTGCAGCGAGGTGGCGCGCCTGCTGGGCGCCACCATTCTGGAGGAGGTACACAACCACCACAATTTCGCCTGGCGCGAGGTACATCAGGGACGGGAGCTGTGGGTGGTGCGCAAGGGGGCCACCCCCGCCTTCCCCGGCCAGCGCGGCTTCGTGGGCGGCTCCATGGGCGACATCTCGGTGATCCTGGAAGGAGTCGAGTCCGAGCAGTCGGAGCTGGCGCTCTACTCCACCGTACACGGCGCCGGGCGGGTGATGAGCCGCACCGCGGCGCGCGGCAAGATCAACCGCAAGACGGGCCAGGTGATCTCGCCTGGCCTGGTCTCGCGCGCGATGATGATTGCCTGGATCAAGGAGCAGGGGGTGGAGCTGCGCGGCGCAGGCGCCGACGAGTCGCCGCACTGCTACAAACGGCTGCCCGAGGTGCTGGCCCACCATGGCCCCACCATCCGCATCCTGCACACCCTCCGTCCCCTGGGCGTCGCCATGGCGGGCGAAAACGAGATCGATCCTTATAAGGATTGAGAGGAGGTGCGTGATGCGTGAAACGTGAAACGTGAAACGTGAAACGTGACCGGAATTGCGGGAGGCGTTTCGGAGTAACGAGTAATGCGTAACTCGTAATCGGAAGTGCGGGAAGGGTCTCTGAGGTGCGTGATGCGTGATGCGTAAAACGTGACCGGAATTGCGGGAAGGATCTCTGGGTTACGTGTTACTCGTTACTCGTTGCGTGTTACGTCACCCTGTCACCCTGTCACCTTGTCACCCCCTCACCC
>JACSRL010000069.1 GCA_014879765.1 Anaerolinea sp.
TGGTTTTCGTCTGCGCAACGGCCTTTCATGGCGCCATGACCTTGGTCTGCGAGACAAAAACCCGGTTTCCCATGCCTGAGCAGTTACCACGATTTTAGCACACCGGCGGGAGATCGATGAATTGACGGCGCGGGGCTGCAACCTTGTGAGCGTCGAAGCGTATAGTGAGCAAGAAACTGGCAAAAGACCGCGGAAATGGCCGGACGCCTGACAAAAACAAGGTCTGGTCGCAATTGGATGATCCCCCGTGCCTACTCCGGCCACTTCCGCAGCCCTGGCGTCATTCGATTAATGTAGGAGGTAGAAGTGAACGATGACAAAACGCCCCCGGAGGGCGCAGCCCCGCCAGGCGCGGGCGAGATGATCGAGGATACGCTGGCTGCCATGGACGCCACGGTGGACGCCAGCAGCCAGGCCGCGGCCGACGCGGCCGCCGAAGCTGAGGCGACCATCGAATCGCTGGCCGGCGCGGCCACTGCCCAGGCAGCGCCCATTGCCGAGCGCGAGCCGGCGGCCGGCGTGGCCGGCCTGCCTGTGCCCGTGGCCGCCCCGTTCAGCCAGGAGGAGCAAGGCCAGCGGCCCTCCGGCGATGCGCCGCGCGCCGACAAGGGCGCGGCCAGGCCGACGCTGACCGACCGCCTGACCGAGAGCCGGGAGTTCGACCCGGACGCGACCAACGACGACCGGGTGATGGCCGCGCTGGCCTACATCAGCCAGCTCATCCTGCCGCTGGGCTTTATCCTGCCGGTGATCATCCTGATCTCGGAGGCCAGCAAACAGCGGCCCTTCCAGCGCTACCATGCCGTGCAGTCGCTGGCTCTGGGGACGATCCTCTGGACGCTGGGGCTGATCTACATGCTGTCGTGGGTCACTGTGGGCTGGATCGCCATGCTGTGCCTCTGTTTGCTGCTGCCGCTGAGCATTGCGCTCTGGCTGTTGCCGCTCTACTACGCCATGCTGGCCTACAACGGCAAGCGCTTCCGCATCATCGGCCTGACCCAGTTCCTGGAAGACCAGCGCTGGCTGTAGATCATCCACCGGGCGATGAGTGGACACCCAGCAAAACAAAGGCCCCGCCTGTTTTCAGGCGGGGCCTTTGTTTTGCTCCGCCGCGGCCTGCGTCGCACGTCGCCAGCGGCCAGTTTCGACCAATCTGCGCCCTTTCGTGTATAATCCCTGTCAAACAAACACCCAACCGCACGCCAACCCGGCCAATCACCCTGTCACCCTGTCACCCTGTCACCCTGTCACCCTGTCACCCACTCACCCCCTCTCTCCCATGGACGACCGCACCGTCTCCGCCCGCAAACGCCCCGAAGAAGCCGCGCTGGATGCCGCCCTGCGCCCCAAGCATCTGGACAAGATGATCGGCCAGGACCGCCTGCGCGACAACCTGGAGATTCTCTTGCAGGCGGCCAAGCAGCGCGGCGAATCGCTGGATCATGTGCTGCTCTACGGGCCGCCCGGCCTGGGCAAGACCACCCTGGCCCACGTGCTGGCCAACGAGATGGGGGTGGCCATGAAGACCACAGCCGGGCCGGCCATCGAGCGGGCGGGCGACCTGGCCGCGATTCTGACCAACCTGCACAAGGGTGACATCCTCTTCATCGACGAGGTACACCGCCTGGGCCGCGCCGTGGAGGAGATCCTCTACCCGGCCATGGAGGACTTCGCGCTGGACATCGTCATCGGCAAAGGCCCCAGCGCCCGTTCCATCCGCCTCAAGCTGCCCCGCTTCACGGTGATCGGCGCCACCACGCGGCTGGCGCTGCTGACCGCGCCGCTGCGCTCCCGCTTCGGCGCCATCTACCGCTTCGACTTCTACGACCAGGCCGCGCTGGAGGAGATCGTGCGCCGTGCGGCCGCGCTCTTGCAGGTGCAGATCAGCGACGACGGCGCCAGCGAGATCGCCCGCCGGGCGCGCGGCACGCCGCGCGTGGCGCTGCGCCTGCTGCGCCGGGTGCGGGACTACACCCAGGTGCGCGGCGATGGGGTGATCAGCGCGGCCACGGCCGACCAGGCCCTGCGCCTGATGGAGATCGACGGGCTGGGGCTGGATGACCTGGACCGCAAGGTGCTGCGCCTGCTGGTGGAGAAATTCGACGGCGGGCCGGTGGGGCTGGAGACCATCGCCGCCGCGCTGAGCGAGGACTCCGGCACCATCATGGATGTGGTGGAGCCCTACCTGCTGCAACTGGGCTTTCTGGACCGCACCCCGCGCGGCCGGGCGGCCACGCGCGCGGCCTATGAACACATCGGCGTGGTCTGGCGCGATCAGGAGCAGCCCAGCAGCGCGCAGCCCAGCCTGTTCGATTCCCCGCGCACAGCGGAGGAGCCAAACGGGCTCGGTCAGGAGACCGGCCCGAGCTATGCATCTTGACACCCGACATGACATCTGACACCTTTCCCCGCATCGGCATCACCGCGCGCAGCGCCGAGAAGAGCTACTTCGACGGCTGGGTGCGCAACTATTGGTGGGCAGTCACCTGGGCCGGCGGCCAGCCGGTGCTGTTGACCCCAGAGACCGCCGCGCTGCCCCCTGAGCAGCAGGTGGCCCAGTTGGATGGCCTGCTGCTCTCCGGCGGCGGCGATATCCACCCCAAACACTACCAGCAGCGCATGCGCGGCACGGAGAAACACGCCATCCACGAGGGCCGGGACACGCTGGAGCTGGGCCTGGCCCGCGCCGCGCTGGCGGTGGATCTGCCGATCCTGGGCGTCTGCCGCGGCTTTCAGGTGCTGAACGTGGCGCTGGGCGGCGGGCTCTTGCAGCATGTGGATGGCCACCGCTCGCCCAAGGAGGCCGTGAGCTACCACGAGGTGGCCGTGACGCCCGACACGCTGCTGGCCCGCGCGCTGGGAGTGGAGGGCCCTTTCACCGTCAACACCTACCATCACCAGGCAGTGACGACCGATCGCCTGGCGCCCGGACTGCGCGCCTCGGCCGCGACCGTCCAAGGCCCCGACCTGCTGGAGGGGATCGAAGCGCCCGACCGCCGCTGGACGCTGGCCGTGCAGTGGCATCCTGAGCGCTTCTACGAGCTGGATGACCGGCATCGGCGGCTGTTCAGCGAGTTCATCGGTGCAGCACGTGAGGCGTGAAACGTGAGGTGTGCGTCCTTACTGATCACGTTTCACGTTTCACGCTTCACGATATCAAACCATGAACACCTCCGACTTCGACTACACCCTCCCCTCTGACCGCATCGCGCAGACGCCGGTGGAGCCGCGCGACTCGTCGCGGCTGCTGGTGGTGCATCGCGCCAGCGGCCGGCTGGAGCAGCGCGCGTTTCGTGATATCGTCGAGTATCTGCAACCGGGCGATCTGCTGGTGGCCAACGACAGCCGGGTGATCCCGGCGCGGCTGCATGGCCACAAGACCACGGGCGGACAGGTGGAGATTCTGCTGTTGCGGCCGGCGCCAGATCCCGAGGGTTCCGCGTCTGAGACCTGGGAGTGTCTGGTGGGAGGCAAGGGACTGCGGCCTGGGGTTCAGGTGATCATCGACGCGCAGCGGGCACGGTCGGCCCTTCCTGGGGACTTCGCAAAGACCGGCCCAAGCGGTGTGGACGGGGCACGGTCGGAGACCGGCCCAAGCAGCGGTTTGGAGACTGGCCCAAGCGGTGTGGACGGGGCACGGTCGGAGACCGGCCCGAGCATGGCAGAGCGGGCACGGTCGGAGACCGGCCCGAGCGGCAGTTTAGAGACCGGCCCGGGCGGTGATTTAGAGGCTGGCCTGAGCGGCGATGTTATCGTGGCGACTATCGATGCTGAGCTGCCCGAGGGCGGCCGGCTGGTCAGCTTCAGCCAACCGCTGGATGAGTGGCTGTATGACCTGGGCGAGATGCCGCTGCCCCCTTACATCCACACGCGGCTGGAGGATGGCGAGCGCTACCAGACGGTTTACAGCCGCATCGAGGGCTCGGCCGCGTCCAGCACGGCCGGGCTGCATTTCACGCCGGAGCTGCTGCTGGAGCTGCGGGCGCGTGGGGTCGGGCTGGCCTTCGTCACCCTGCACATCGGCCTGGACACCTTCCAGCCGGTCAAGGTCGAGCGTCTCGAGGATCACCCCATGCACAGCGAGTGGGCCAGCCTGTCGGCCGGCGTGGCGCGCCAGATCAACGAAACCACCTTGCGCGGCGGCCGTGTGATCGCCGTGGGCACCACGGCCGTGCGCACCCTGGAGTGGGCTGCCACCGGCGCGCAGGGTCTCGATCCCTACGACGTGACCGCCTGTCCCTGGAAGCGCACCGCGGCCTTCGAGGGCGAGACCAATCTCTTCATCCGCCCCGGCTACCGCTTCCGCGCCGTGGATGCCCTGCTCACCAACTTCCACCTGCCGCGCAGCACCCTGCTGATGCTGGTCAGCGCCTTTGGCGGCAAGGAGCTGATCGACCAGGCGTATCAGGCCGCGATCGATGAGGGCTATCGCTTTTACAGCTTTGGCGATGCGATGTTGATTGTGTGAGAAACTGAGAGATGGGAGGAAGCT
>JACSRL010000555.1 GCA_014879765.1 Anaerolinea sp.
GTACCTCCGGCTCCACAAACCAGAGCTTACACAGTTGCTCACATCAGCCAAATTTGGCGAAGGTATTGGAGACAAAAACCCGGTTTCTAATGCCATGCCTGAGCAGTTACGCTCGGAGTTCGAAATCGAGGCTTCAGCCGGGTCGGGGCTCAAGGCCCGGCTGAATGGTCCCCATCTTTCCATACTTTCAGGAGGCATCCATGCAACAACGTCCCACCGGTATCACGATCCTGGCGCTGGTCTACATCCTGTTGGCCGCGCTCTCACTGCTGTGGAGTCTGACCGTCTTCGGCTTCGGCGGCCTGGCCGCCACCTTTGGTTCGCTCTTCGGCGCGCAGACCATCGCCACCAGCGGCGTCAACAGCGTGGTCAACGGCACCCTGGGCATCATCACCGCGGGGGTGGAGCTGGTGGTGGCCTTTGGCCTCTGGAACCTGCGGCGCTGGGCCTGGCTGCTGGCCATCATCGCCATCGGACTGAATGTGGTCAACGGCGTCCTGGGCATGTTCAGCGGCGGGTTGTGGACCTTCTGCTGCGGCATCTTCGGTTTGATCGTCCCCGCGGCGATTCTGATCTACCTGCTGCGGCCGCAGGTGCGCGCGGCCTTTGGCCGCTAGTCTGGAATCTATGACCGCAGGTCCACGCGGCTTTCTAACGGTTCAGGTGCCGGGCACTTCGCGTAGATGCTACGCGAAGCGCCCGGCACCTACGGCTGAATAGTTACGTCAACTCAACAAATCTGATCGGGATGAGCCAGCATCGAGCAAGCCCAGATTTACAAAAGGCAGGAAGTCATGATCTGAGTGCAGAAGCGGTGTTCGGTTGCGGATGCACCATGTCGCGATCAGACAGTCGATGGTCTTGCGCACAGTGATGCCGCGGCTGCGCAGGGCGCGATAGTTGGTAGCGCTCTGCCGAGCCACTGCTTCCCCTACCAACGGCACGACCCGAAAAGCAGCAAACGCCTTCTCCACGCGTGCCACTTCATGCTCCCGGATGCCCTGAAGGATCTCCGCCAAAATGAGATCGCCCAACACGATTTCCTGCTGGCCCAATAATTCCTTAAGTCGGATCACCTGCGGCGTGGCATATCCACGAAAGAAATCGATCCACACCGAAGTATCAACCAGTACTGGCATCGTACGCGACTCCTTCTTCCGCTATGAAGCGTGCTGTACGCATGGCGTCCAAATCGCCCTGCCAGGACACGGCGCCTTCCAGCGCCAGCACGGCCCGCTGGCGCTGGAAGGTGACAAACGCGCGCAGGGCAGCATCGACCACCTCACGCTTGGTGCCAATGCCACTCAATTGCATGGCCTCTGCCACAAGATAGTCGTCCAGAACGATGTTCGTGCGCATAGCTGTCACCTCCGAGTTTAGAGAAACCGGACTATTGGCTTCTGATGTGTATCATCGCAACTGATTATACACATCAACTTTGTTTTGCCAATCTACCAACCAGGAGCGTTCATCACGGACAAAGACCAGACCCGCCAGCTTCTGATTCTTGTGGCAACAGGGGCCACCGTTGCCGCCGATATCCTGGCCGACGCACTGCCCATCAACGGCCTGCGGACCGAGGAGATCTTCGCCGGCTTTCCGGTCTACTTCACGCCGGCCGGCTACGTCTTCTCCATCGAGCGCCTGATCTGGCTGGGATGGCTGGTCTACGGCGTCTATCAGGCGCTGCCCGCGCAACGGCGCAACCCACGGCTGCGCAGCATCGGCGCGCCCGTCCTGGTCGCGCTGGCCGCCAATGCCATCTGGGTTCTGCTCTGGCACTACCAGCTCTTCGTGCTGGCCATGCTGGCCATGCTGATGCTGCTGGCCGCGCTGATCGGCGTCTACCAGCGGCTGCGCATCGGCCGCGCCCGCCCGCCGGCCATGGAGCGTTGGACGGTGAACCTGCCCTTCAGCATCGCCCTGGGCTGGATCACCGTGGTCACCATGGCCCAGGCCACCGTGCTGCTGAGCCACTGGGGCTGGAACGGCTTCGGCGTCAGCCAGGAGAAGTGGCTGGTCATCATGCTGGCGGCGGCGCTGATCATCGCCACGCTGATGGCGTTGACGCGCGCCGATATGGCCTTCCTGCTGGTGCTGGCCTGGGCCTTTGCCGGCATCGGCGTCAAGCATCCGGCCGTCTCGCCGGTGGCGCCGGCGGCCTGGCTGGCGACCGGCTATGCGCTGGCGCTGGTGGTGGTGTGTGTCCAGCGCGGCCGCCGGTGGCCCTCCGCGCCGGGCCTGGCCTGACAGGGCGGGCAGGTCCGCGCAGCGTCGGGTTCAAACGTTGCACAAATCTGATTTGACAGCCGTCGTTCTTTGATTTACACTTTGATGCCTTCAGCGGCGTTTGAATCCGCTTCAGCAGATTGCCCCCAACGGTGATTTCAGCTCAGGAATGTCAGGAGTGATGGAAGATGGCGATGCACAGAGTTGATTTGCGGGTGGCCAGCGCGGCTGGCCTTATTTTTTCGTTGTTGTTGCTGGCCTCGCTCTTTCTGGCCAGCGCGCCGGCCGCGGCTCAGGGCGGCCCAATCCAGCCGCTGGAACAAACTGAGCGGCCACTGTCGGCCCAACAGCAGCGGGCCCAGCAGTTGGCGCTGGCCTCAGCGCCGGTGCAGCGCTACGTCCAGGGCAGCCGCGCCGAGGTCTTCACCATCCTGCCCTTCCGCGATCCCTTCGTGCCGGCCTATGACGCGTGCAGCGATGGCGCCTGCTACCAGGTGGACATCTTCGATTTCCAGCAGCAGGCCACCATCACCGCCATCGTCCACCTGGGCAGCGACCAGGTGCTGGATGCCTGGCTGTTGCCCGGCGCACACCCGCTGATCCCCCCGGCGCTCTACCAGCGTGCGGTGGAGATCATCCAAAATGACCCTGATGTCCAGGCCGCGCTGGGCTACCGCCCCACGGCCGCGCAGACCCGCCTGATGGACCCCAGCAACGCCGACACCCTCTGCTCAGGGGGCCGGCTGTGCGCCGGCGCCACCTTCGTGACCGACAGCGGCGCGGTCTGGGTGATCGTGGACCTGCACGAGGAGCGCGTCGAGAAGCTGTGGTGGGAGGAAAAGCCCTACGACATCCGCAGCAACCAGATCGATCCGAAGCCGGAAGCGCCGCCGGAGGACTGCGGCGTCACCCTCCACCTGGCGCGCGACGGCTGGAACCTGGACTACCGCACCACCGGCAGCGACGGGCTGGAGATCACCAACGTCACCCGCAACCTGGGCGGGGTGGATCGGCCGGTGGCCACCCGCATCAAGACCATGGAGTGGCACGCCCGCTATCCGACCGGCACCGGCTATGTGGACTACACCGGCTGCGGCGGCGGCGCGGGGGGCGGCTTCCCCATCTACAACTACGGCGCCACCCAGGTGCGCGATCTGTATGACAACGCCAACACCCTCATCGGCTTCGCCGTGGTGCAGGATTTCCGCATGAGCAACTGGACGGCTGACTGCAACTATCGCTACGAGCAGCACTTCGAGTTCTACACCGACGGACGTTTCCGCGTCAAGACCGGCGCCTATGGCCGCGGCTGCGGCAACAACCAGCTCAGCGAGGCCACCTATCGGCCGGTGGTGCGCATGGACCTGGCCGTCTTCGAGGACGCGGCCAACACCTTCTCGGGCTGGGACGGCAGCCAATGGGTGATCCGCAACACTGAGGGCTGGTGGCTGCAGGGCGGCCCCTACACCGCCGAGGGCTATCTCTACCGCATCGTCCACGAAAATTCCGGCTTCGGCTACTACATGGAGCCGGGCCAGGGCCAATTCGACGACTTCGGCACCGGCGACAACGCCTACACCTACCTGACCCTGCAGCGCGCCAGCGAGGGCGATGGCGACACCGCCGCGCTGGGCACCTGTTGCAGCACCGACCACCAGCAGGGGCCGCACGTTTTCGTCAACGGCGAGAATGTGCGCAACAAGAATCTGGTGCTGTGGTATGTGCCGGCCAGCGCCACCATCACCACCTGGGCGGTCAACAACGGCTATGCCACGCGCCAGTACTGCTGGACCGACAGCACGACGCAGGTCTGGCCCTGCTATTCTGGCCCCATGTTCACCCCCAACACGGCCGAGTCCTGCTCGCCGCTGGACTTCGACTGCAGCTTCAACATCGACAGCGTGGATTTGACCGCGCTGGCCAGCCATTGGAACTGTGTGGCCGGGGAACCGAGCGCCTGCTACGAGGCGCGCTTCGACCTGGACGGCGACCAGGACATCGACATCGGCGACGTGCTGATGGGCGCCAGCCACTGGGGCTGCGTCCTGGGCGACGCCTGCTACCGTCCATAGCTTCACAGCCCACACCTCCCCAGTTCTCTCCACAGCTCTACAGCTCCCGGCGGATCCATGATCCGCCGGTTTTTTGTAACTGCTCAGGCTTGGCATTAGAAACCGGGTTTTTGTCTTGCAGATCAAGGTCATGGCGCCATGGAA
>JACSRL010000558.1 GCA_014879765.1 Anaerolinea sp.
TCACGTTTCACGTTTCACGCATCCTCCATCATCCCCGCCGCCCGCGCCTTGCGTACAACCTGTTCAGCCATGCGCACCACCGGCCTGTCCACCATGCGGCCATCCAGGGCGAAAGCGCCCAGACCGGCGGCCTGGGCCTCGTCGTGGGCCTGGATGATGCGCCGCGCGGCCTGGATTTCCTCCTCCGAGGGGGCAAAGATGCGCTGGGCGATCTCGACCTGGCGCGGGTGGATGACCATCTTGCCGTCGTAGGCCATCTGCCGGCCGGCGCGGCACTCGGCCTCGAAGCCCGCCAGATCGTTCAAATCGAAGAAGACCTGGTCGATGGCCTGCACGCGATAGGCCTTGGCCGCCATGACCACGGCGCTGCGGGCGTAGAAGACCTCCCAGCCGGCCGGCGTGCGCTGGGCGCCCATGTCGCCGGCCAGGTCCTCCGCGCCGAAGAGCAACGCGTCGACTCGCGGGCTGGCCAGGGCGATCTCGCGCACGGCCATCACCCCCAGCGCGGTCTCGACGATGGGGAGCAGCTTGATCTGGCCGGCCGGCCAGCCGCGCGCCTGTTCCTCCAGGCGCAGGAACTCATCCACCGCCTCGATCTGTTCGGCGAACTCAGCCTTGGGCAGGACATAGCCATCGGGCCGGCCGACGATGGAGCTGCGCAGGTCGTCCTCGGCCAGCTCGCTGCCCATGGGGTTCATGCGCACCAGCCGTTCGCTGCGGCCAAAGTCCAGCGTTTGCAGCGCCTGCACCACAATGCGCCGCGCCGCGGCCTTTTGGCTGAAGGCCACGCCATCCTCCAGGTCCATGACAATGCTGTCCACGCCCAGGCCAATGGCCTTCTCGATCTTGCGCAGCGAGTCGCCGGGCATGAAGAGCAGCGCGCGGCGGAGGGTTGTGTGTTGGCTCATCTGTGCTTCCTAATGTTTTGCATTGACAATCAGTCGCAGTGAGATTATACTGCGAGACAGGACGGTTCCGTGGCCGGTTGGCAGGCCATGGACAGGTTGGATTTTACCACAGGCTATTTCCGTATCGAATTCTGCCACCCGGTGGAGGTATGACATGATCGGCTTGGAAGCCCTGCAAGCAGTACAGTATGTTACAGTCAAAGGGAAAAGATTAGCAATAGTCGAAGCAGATGATTGGGAAGCGATGGTCGAGTGGCTGGAAACAGTTGAGGATACTCGGGTCGCCAAGGAAGCCTACGCCCAGCTACAAGCTGCTGGCGGCAACCGGCAGCGAGCCGGCTGGTTGAAATGGGATGCAGTGAGAGAGGAACTGACGTGAGCCGGTATGAGGTATACGTCACACCTCAGGCGTGGGCGGAGATAATCTTGCTGCCAGGTCACGTGCGGCAGCGAGTGAAACGGGCTGTAATGCGTAACGAGTAACTCGTAACCCGGAAAAGCTGTCTGTGTCTTTGAGTCGCGTGGTCCGAATGGATCGAGCGCCCCAATGCGCTTTTAGAACCGCGGCGCCTCGCCAGGAACCCGACGCTGAGTGCGCCCAAGCAGCTCCAGCCACAGGGCCAGAGCCTCGGTCCCGATCTGCGTGGTCTGTGCAGTGACATAGTCGACGTCGAAGGGGTCGGCGCTAAACCCACCCAGCACAAAGCTGAGTACCACGGCGATGTCGGCCGGATGCTTGGCCGAGCGGCCTTGCTGCCAGGCCATCAGCTTGCCCAGGATGATGTCCTCCGGCCGTGCGCACCAGATCTCGAACTCCTCTCCCTGCGCATCGACGACGGTGCAGCGCACCCGCTGCTGAAAGGCCTGCCTGTAGGTAGGCTCGCGCGACAACGGCACCAGGTCGGCCTTGACGCCCAGCGAACCGTCGATGATGTTGAACATGATCCCCAGGCGAATCGAATCGCGCATCTGCTGTGGGTCGGCGTAGTAGCGCGGCGGGGGAAAGTGGGCGGCCAGGGCCTCGCAGGCGGCGCTGTCCAGATCGACGATGATATCTGCGTCATGGGTGGCGCGGCTCAGGCCATAGGCGCTGGCCCCGAACGCGCCAACTACCATGTAGTGCGCGCCCACCGCTTCCAGGGCGCGCAGCACGTTCATGTAGAAGGCAAACTCGCTCATAAGCCCCTGGCCTTGAGATCTTCAATGTAGCGGAACATCAGCATGTTGATCTCCTCGATGGCCAGGTCGGGGTAGCGCCGCCGAAAGGCCCCGCGCAGCAGCCCGCGCTGAAAGGCCGACACCTCAGCCATGGCCAGCATCCTCTGCCCCGGCGTCAGCGCGGCCATGCGCCGCAGATGCTCCCGGTCCACGGGATCGAGCGTATCCAGATCGAATTGGTTGGTGGGGTTGGGTCCAGTCATGGTTTTGATGAGTAATGCGTAACCCGGAATTGCGGGTGGTCTTTCTGGATTCCGGAGATGTAACACGTAACGAGTAACCCGTAACCCGGAGACTGCGTCCGCGATTCCGGGTTACGAGTTACGCATTACTCGTTACGCTTCCTCACCAGCGCCGTGCGCTCAAACTCGATCACCGTCACGCCATGCTGGTTGCGGCCGATGTGACGGAAGCGCACCAGGCCCTGGTTGGGGCGCGACTTGGACTCGCGCTTGTCCAGCACCGTCGTCTCCACGTAGAGCGTGTCGCCGTGGAACATGGGGTGGGGATGGCGCACGTTTTCGTAGCCCAGGTTGGCCACCAGCGTGCCCTGGGTCAGGTCGGCCACGGTCAGCCCCACGGCCAGTCCCAGGGTGAAGATGCCGTTGACGATGCGCTGGCCAAACTCGGTCTGGCTGGCGTAGTGCGCGTCGATGTGCAGCGGCTGCGGGTTCATGGTCAGCGCCGAGAAGAGCACGTTGTCCATCTCGGTGACGGTGCGGCCCAGGCTGTGCTGGATGATCTGGCCGATTTCAAGCTCGTCGTAGTGTTTGCCGGACATGGTAGGAAAGCAGGGTGGTGAATGGCTTGTTTTTACAGTTCTGCGCATTGTAGCACAGGTCCGGCGGGGCATTAAATCGCAGCGGCAGTGTTTGGGAGCGCGGTCGAAACCGGGGTATAATAGCCGGCATAGCCGGTCGCCGGCGTGTGCCCAGACGCTTGGTTGCGCGTGTCGCCGATCGTTGGTCCCGACGCCTGAGCCGTGGAATCGAACCGACAAGGAGCGCCTCTTGCCGCAACTGGAGCACATCGAAGCCATCGAGCGGCGGCTGTGGAGCGCAGCCGATACGCTGCGCGCCAACTCCACCTACGCCAGCAACGAATATTTCCTACCGGTCATGGGGCTGATCTTCCTGCGCCACGCCTACAGCCGCTACCTGGCCGTGCGCGAGGCCATCGAGGCCGGCCTGCCCCGCCGCGGCGGCGTGGCCCGGCCGCTGACCAAGGAGGATTTCTCGCAGCGCAGCGCGATCTTCCTGCGGCCCGCGGCCCAGTTCGACACGCTGGTGGCCCTGACCGACGCCGACGACCGGGCGCGGGCCATCATCGAGGCCATGGAGTCCATCGAGGCCGACTACGAGAACCTGCGCGGCGTGCTGCCCAAGGGGGAATATCAGGAGCTGGACAACGCGGTGCTGGGCCAGCTTCTGCGCACCCTCAACCCCGACGAGCTGAAGCGGGTCTCCGGCGACGTCTTCGGCCGCATCTACGAGTATTTCCTGACCCAGTTCGCCGACCAGAAGGCGCACGACGGCGGCGAGTTCTTCACCCCCGTCTCGCTGGTCTCGCTGATCGCCAACGTGCTGGAGCCGGCCGGCGGGCGGGTGTTGGATCCCGCCTGCGGCAGCGGCGGCATGTTCGTGCAGAGCGCCCGCTTCGTCGAACGGCTGCACCAAAGCCCGCTGGAGCGGCTGACCTTCTACGGCCTGGAGAAGAACGGCGTCACCATCCGTCTGGCCAAGATGAATCTGGCGGTGCATGGGCTGGAGGGGGACATCCAGCAGGCCATCACCTACTACGAGGACCCGCACGAGCTGCTGGGCAAGGCCGATTTCGTGATGGCCAATCCCCCCTTCAACGTGGATGAGATCGACGCCGACAAGGTGAAGCGCGACCCGCGCCTGCCCTTTGGCCTGCCGGGAACCAACAAGAAGGGCAAGGTCTCCAACGGCAACTACATCTGGATCAGCTATTTCTACAGCTACCTGAACCCGCGCGGCCGGGCCGGCTTCGTCATGTCCAGCCAGGCCTCCAGCGCGGGGCGGGACGAGGCCCGGGTGCGCCAGAAGCTGGTGGAGAGCGGCGACGTGGAGCTGATGGTGGCGGTGCGCTCCAACTTCTTCTATACCCGCACCGTGCCCTGCGAGCTGTGGTTCCTCAACCGGGGCAAGCCGGCCGGCCAGCGGGGCCAGGTGCTGATGATCGACGCGCGCGGCATCTATCGCCAGGTGACGCGCAAGATCTACGACTTCAGCCCGGAGCAGGAGCAGAACCTGCTGGCCATCGTCTGGCTCTACCGGGGGCGCCGCGACCAATA
>JACSRL010000536.1 GCA_014879765.1 Anaerolinea sp.
TATGCTCACGATCCGTCCTCTCACCACCCACGATGAAATCCTCGCCGTCGAGCAGCTCCAGCGCGATGCCTGGGGCGTGCCGGAGGTCGATGTCGTCCCGCTGCACATGCTGATCACGCCGCCGCGCCATGGTGGGCTGCTGCTGGGCGCGTTCGACGGCGAGCGGATGGCCGGCTTTGTCTTCGGCTTCCTGGGACTGACGCCCGATGGCCGTCTCAAGCACTGTTCACACATGGCCGGCGTCCACCCCGACTACCGCGGCCATCACGTCGGCTACCAGCTCAAGCTGGCCCAGCGGGAGCAGGTGCTGGCCCAGGGGCTGGACCTGATCACCTGGACCTTCGACCCGCTGGAGGCGCGCAATGCCTGGCTGAACTTCCACAAGCTGGGCGTGGTGTGCAACACCTACATCCGCCACCTCTACGGCGCGATGCGCGCGGCCATCAACGTCGGGCTGCCCAGCGACCGTTTTGAGGTGGCATGGTGGATCCGCAGCCAGCGGGTGGAGGAGAGGCTGCGCGCGGGGGAGATTTCACCCTCCCCCGGCCCCTCCCTCGGAGGGAGGGGGGTGGGAAGTCTCCTTATCGAAATCCCTGCCAACTTCCAGGCCATCAAAGCCACTGACATGGAATTGGCGCTGCGCTGGCGTCTGGAGTCGCGCGAGCGTTTCGAGGACGCCTTCGCACGCGGCTACGTCGTCGTCGATCTGGTCAAGCATGGCGATGCTCTGGCGTATGTGCTGGAGACGGCGGACGGTGAACAGTAAACCGTAAACGGTAGCCGCCAAGGTTGGTACCTGGAAGACGACTCTCACGCATCACGTTTCACGCATCACGTTTCACGCATCACGCATCCCGAGGCCATTATGCTCATCGAACGCATCCATCTGCACCACATCCAGCTTCCCTACGTCCATCCTTTTGAGACCAGCTTTGGCCGCGAGCAGCATCGGGAGGCGATCCTGGTGGCTGTGGAGAGCGATGGCCTGCTGGGCTGGGGGGAGTGCGTGGCCGGCAGCGGGCCGTGGTATTCCTATGAAACTATGGGCACGGCCTGGCACGTGCTGGTGGACTATCTGGCGCCGGCCTTGCTGGGCCAGGAGATCGGCCAGCCGGAGCAGGTGGCGCCGCGCTTCAGCCGGGTGCGCGGGCATGCCATGGCCCGCGCCAGCCTGGAAAACGCGGTCTGGGACCTGCTGGGCCGGGCGCAGGGGCTGTCGCTGGCGACCATGCTGGGCGGCGTGCGCCGCGCGGTGGCCGTGGGCGTCAGCGTGGGCATCGAACCCACCCTGGAGGAGCTGCTGGCCCAGGTCGAGGGCTATGTGGCGGCCGGCTATGCCCGCGTCAAGCTCAAGATCAAGCCGGGCTGGGATGTGCAGGTGGTGCGGGCGGTGCGGGAACGCTGGCCCGACCTGGCCTTGCAGGTGGACGCCAACTCAGCCTACACCCTGGCCGACGCGGCGCGGCTGGCCGAGCTGGACGCCTTCGATCTGCTGTTGATCGAGCAGCCGCTGCACCACGAGGACATGGTGGACCACGCGGTCTTGCAGATGCAGCTCAAGACCCCCATCTGCCTGGACGAGAGCATCCACTCGCCGGAGCACGCGCGCTGGGCGCTGGACATCGACGCCTGCCGCATCATCAACATCAAGGTGGGCCGGGTGGGCGGCTTCAGTGCGGCCCGGCAGATCCATGACCTGTGCGCGGCGCGCGGCGTGCCGGTCTGGTGCGGCGGCATGTTGGAGACCAACGTGGGCCGCGCCGGCAACCTGGCGCTGGCCGCGCTGCCTAATTTCACCCTGCCCGGCGACATCTCGGCCTCGGCGCGCTATTTTCACCACGACATCGCCGCGCCTGATTTTACATTGAATGCAGATTCCACCATCAGCGTGCCCGCCGGGCCGGGGACAGGGGTCGAGATCTTGCCGGAGCGGCTGGCCGCCGCCCGGCTGCGCTATCTGGCGTTGGGGTAAAGTTGCCAACTTTGGCAAAGTTGGCAACTTTGCGGCTATGGGATACAATGGCCGTCGCGGCTTTAGGCCGCCCAGGCAGCGCCAGGTGGAGGCGCCGTCGCATTTTCCCTTGACGAACAGGCTATCTTGACGAATTCTTCGGACCTCGCCGCCCGTCCTGCCGAGGATGGCGGTTTTGCGCCAATTGAACAGCCCACGCAGCACCGGGTGATCTTCCAGCCGGCCGGCCGGCAGGGCTTGATCGACGCCGGCACGACCCTGTTGGAGGCCGCGCGCCAGCTCGGCGTCGAGATCGAGTCCATCTGCGGCGGCCGCCAGACCTGCTCCAAATGCCAGGTGCGGGTGGAGGAGGGCTTCTTTGCTCGCCACGGCATCAGCTCCGCGGCCAGCCATGTGACCGGCGAGGGCGCGCGTGAGGCGCTCTACCGCGCCGAGAAGGGGCTGCTGCCCGATTGCCGCATGAGCTGCGATGCGCGTGTGCTGGGCGATGTGCTGGTCACGGTGCCGGAGGAGAGCCGCGGCCACAAGCAGGTGGTGCGCAAAGCCGCCGCGGCGCGACCGGTGGTGCTGGATCCGGCCGTGCGGCTCTGCTACGTGGAGCTGCCGCCGGCCAGCCTGGAGGATGAGCGCAGCGATTGGCAGCGGCTGGCCGACGAGCTGGCCGCCCGCTTCGGGCTGGATCGCCAGCGGCTGCGCATCGATCCGGCCATCCTGCCCGACGTGCAGCCCGCGCTGCGCCAGGGCCGCCTGCGTCTGGCCGATGGCCAGATCGTCCACGGCGTCACGGCCGCGCTCTGGCAGGGGCAGGAGGTGATCGGGCTGCGCGGCGGCTATCACGAGCAGGCCTACGGCGTGGCGGTGGATGTGGGCACCACCACCATGGCCGCGCATCTGGTGGAGCTGCTCAGCGGCGAGCTGCTGGCCACCGAGAGCTGCATGAACCCGCAGATCAGCTATGGCGAGGACCTGCTGGCGCGCGTTTCCTATATCATGGAGAACGACGGCGGGCTGGACACCCTGCACCGCGCCCTGATCGACGCGCTCAACCGGCTCATCGAGGACGCGACGGCCGCGGTTGGCCTGGCCAGCGACCAGCTCAGCGATCTGGTGGTGGTCGGCAACACCATCATGCACCACATCTTTTTGGGCATCGACCCGCGCGAGCTGGGCGGCGCCCCTTTTGCGCCGGCCGTCAAGGAAGCGGTGGAGATCAAGGCGCGCGATCTGGGGCTGCACGCCGGCCGCGGGGCCTACGTCTACGTGCCGCCGGTGGAGGCCGGCTACGTGGGCGCGGACAACGTGGCGGCCATCGTGGCCGAGGCGCCGCATCTGGCCGACGAGATCACCCTGTTGATCGACGTGGGCACCAACGGCGAGATCGTGCTGGGCAACCGCCAGCGCCTGCTCTCCGCCTCTTCTCCCACCGGCCCGGCCTTCGAGGGCGCGCAGGTGCGCCACGGCATGCGGGCCGCGCCCGGCGCCATCGAGCGGGTGCGCATCAATCCCGCCACGCTGGCCGTGCAGTGGAAGGTCATCGGCCGCGACGAGTGGGTGAGCAGCGGGCAGCAGGCCGTGAGCGGTGAACAGTGGCCCGCTCACAGCGCGCAGATGGCTGGGGACCCTGGGCAAGAGCTGAGCCCCAAGGAGGCCCGGGAGCTGCGGCAGCGGCGACGGGCCGAGGAGCAGGCCACCCTCAAGCCCTCCGGCATCTGCGGCTCCGGCATCATCGAGGCCATCGCCGAGCTGTTCAAGGCCGGCCTGCTGGATGGCTCAGGGCGTTTCGTGGCCGATGCGCCGACGCCGCGGCTGGGCTTCGAGGGCGCCAAGGGCTATGTCGTGCTGGCCTGGCCGCATGAGACCAGCACCGGCCGCCCCATTGCCGTCTACGCCGACGATGTGCGCGCGATCCAACTGGCCAAGGCGGCGCTCTACGCCGGATCCAAGCTGCTGATGCGCCACTATGGGCTGAGTGCGGTCGATCGCATCGTGCTGGCCGGCGCGTTTGGCTCCTACATCGACCCGGAGCACGCCATGGTGCTGGGGATGATCCCCGACTGCGACCTGGCCCACGTCACCGCGGTGGGCAACGCGGCCGGCGACGGCGCGCTGCTGATGCTGCTCAACCGCGACAAGCGCCTGGAGGCAGCCCGCGTGGCCACTGCGGTCGACCACATTCAGACCGCCACGGATCCTTATTTCCAGGATGAATTCGTCGGCGCGCTGCACATTCCGCACGCCAGCGATCCATTTCCTCATTTGACGTCGCTTCTGGCTGAGGCCGAGGCTCGGCGCATCATCCAGCCGGTCGCGGCCGGCGACGGCCACGGCGCGTCCGCGGCCGAGCGCAGCCAGCGCCGCGCCCAACGTCAGGAGCGGCGCGGCCGGCGCTAAGTACCTGTCAAAAAATAACGTCGCGGGCTGGCTCGGTCGGCCCCATCCGGGGTGCTGCGCAAAGACCGGCCAGAGCACC
>JACSRL010000560.1 GCA_014879765.1 Anaerolinea sp.
TGTCTCACAGACCAAGGTCATGGCGCCATGAAAGGCCGTTACGAAGACGAAAACCATGCCGCACGAGAAGAACCCGGTTTCTGAACGACCGGCTGAGCAGTTACCCCAAACCATTAATACATCTGCATCGGCAGCGCGCCTATCTCGTCCAGCAGCAGCGCCCAGGTCTCGTCAGCTCCGACGACGATCTCATCGGTGACGCTGTTGCCGTCCACCGTCGTGGTGACGTCATACGTCCCCGGCGGCAGGTCGAGCATCGGCGCGTCGTCGGGCGATTCCATTCCTGCACTGGGGGGCACCTCGATCGTCTGGCCGTCGATGGCGACCGTCAACTCCCCGGCGGTGAAGTTGACCAGATACAGCCGCGCCTGGCCGGTCGGCGGCAGTATGCCGGCCTCTTCGGCCGCAGCGTGGTTGCGCTGCACCAGCACCGCCTCGGTCTCGTCGCCGGGCGTCAGTGTGACCACCAACTCGCCATCGCTGCCGCTGAACTGCAAGGTCGTCTCGGCCGCGGTCTCTTCCACGTCCTCCAGCGTCCAGCCGCGGTCGGCCAGCTCGGTCTGGAAGAAGGCAGCCAGCGTCGCCACATCGGAAGGGGAGGAGAGCGCGATCATGCTGCGGAACTCGCCCCCTTCGAAGCTGTAGCCGGTGTGGTCGTCGGGCAGCGGCAGGCCCTCTTCCTCCGTCACCCCCAACCCATCCGAGTCGTCCGAGGAGGCCAGCCCGTAGTTGATGACTTCGATCTCCACTTCAGTGTTGTTGAACCCTTCGAAGGCAAAGAAACTGACCGTTACGTCGCCGTTGCTGTAGCTGCACGAGACGGAGGTGTAGTCGCCCACGTCTTCCAGGCAACTGGCATCCAGGCCCTGCTCCTCGTAAACCGGGCGGTAGAACTCGGCAACGTCCTTCAGCAGGAGCGCGGTCTTGAAGCTCAGAGTTTCGTCGGAGATTTCGATCTCTGTGGCATCGGACGGCGTCGGCCAGTCGGCCACGGTCATTGCCACGCTGGCGTCGTCCGCGGTTGGTGTTTCTTCGGCAACCGGTGTGTCGGTTGGAACCGGCGTGGGCGTCGGCGGCAGCGGTGTTGCTGTGGGCGGCGCCGGGGTAGCCGTCGCTGACGGGACGCTCACCGCGGTCGGAGAGGCGGTGGGTTCACTGGCTCCGCCACACGCGGCCAGAGTTCCCAGCAAGATGACCGTTGCCAACGGCAGCACGATCCAGCGCCATGTGTTGAAACGCATTGATGACTCCTTCGGACATGGAATTAGGTCGCCGCGGGCGGCGACCCCTTGACGCGTTGTTGAACGGAAGTCGGCTACTTTTTCGGCAAGGGCAGGCGATGGATTTTCCTGGCACATCGGCCACTGGCGCTTCGATGGCCAGCGCCGGACGTCTGGCACGTCGTTCACAGGATATTTGTCCACTGATTTGACAGACGCGGCTATGCTGTCTACAATTCCGCTGTGTCCCCGCAGGTTGTACGCCTGCTCAGCCCTTTCCCCCGCTTGCTGGCGCCCCGTAACACGGCCCAGCTTCTTGTCTCTCGCTGTTGGAGGAACGTTGAATACACACGGTAGTTCCCATCGGTTGCACGCCGCGCGCATTGCGACGCGGCGCCTTTGGCTCTCCCTGGCGCTGGTGACAGCCATTGTTCTGGCCAGCCTCTTGCCGGTCGCGGCTGCGCCGCTGGCTGCGCCAGCCGCGGCGCCGGCCGCGCCTCAGCCCCATAAGGCCATCGCGCCGGCCGGCCTGCTGGACGGCGCCGCGCCCGGCGTCACCCTCTGGCACGACTACGGCGCGTTCGGCCTCTACAAGCTGAGCGACGCCGCGCTGGCCAGCCTGCCGGCCGCGGTGCGCGGCCAGCTCCAGATCGACGCGCAGATGGACACCATCCTCTTCGATCGCCACCCCCTCGACACCCGCACCGGCGACGCGCAGGCGCCCGCGCTGCTGGCCAGCAAGTCGCCGGCCGGCCCGGCCCTGCACCTGGTCCAGTTTGTCGGGCCGATCCAGGACAACTGGCTGGAGGCCGTGCAGGCCACCGGCGCTGATCTGGTGCAGTACATGGCCAACAACGCCTACCTGGTGTGGGCCAGTCCGGCCAGCCGCAACCAGTTGGACGCACTGGCGCAGGATGGCGCGTTCGTGCAGTACAGCGGCGCCTTCCAGCCCGCCTACAAGTTGGGCCCCTCCATTGAGCAGCGTATTCTGGAGGGCACAGATCCCAACCAACTCGTGCCGGTGGTGATCCAAATCTACAACCATGCCGGCAAAAAGGCCTCGCAGGATGTCATCGCCAGCCTGACGGCTGAGGTGATCTCCGGCTGGTCGCCCATCCTGGCCTTCGAGAACAGCAAGGTGCAGGTGCGCGCGGCCGACCTGCTGACCATCGCCCGGCTGCCCGACGTGGTGTGGGTGGGCGAGCTCTTCCCTCGCGAGATGAACGACGAGGTGCAGGGCCAGATCATCGCCGGCAACCTCAACGGCAGCCAGAGCGGCCCCAGCGGCCCGGGCTATAAGGCCTGGCTGGATGCCCTCGGCTTCAGCCAGAACCCGGCCGACTATCCCCTGGTCAGCGTGGCCGACGACGGCGTGGGCAGCGGCGCCACGGCCAACGGCGCGGGCGATGTGACCCTGACCCGCCTGGGCGACGGTGTGACCTCGCGGATCATCTTCGCCAACAACTGCACCAGCAGCGCCACGGCCGGCGGCATCGGCGGCCATGGCCACATCAACACCAGCATCGTCAGCGGCTACGACCAGCGCTCCGGCTTCCCCTTCCTGGATCCCAACGGCTACCTGCGCGGCCAGGGCATCAACCCCTACGGCCGCACCGGCAACACCAAGATCTTCACCGACGGCGGCTCCTTCAGCCTGGTCAACTGCGGCAACACCGACACCGGCCTGATCAAGAGCGAGCAGGACAACGGCGCCCAGATCAGCACCAACTCCTGGGGCTGCTCCGGCTGCGCTGCCACCTACGACGACTCGTCACAGGCCTACGACGTGGGCGTGCGCGATGCCGACCTGAGCCAGGCCGGCAATCAGGAGCTGATCTACATCTTCTCGGCCGGCAACAGCGGCTCGGGCGCGGGCACCATCGGCACCCCCGGCAACGGCAAGAACATGCTCACCGTGGGCGCATCGGAAAACCAGCGGCCCAGCGACGAAAGCGGCGCCTGGACCGACGGCTGTGGCATCGGCCCCACCGGCGCCGACAACGCCATGGACATCATCAGCTTTTCCAGTCGCGGCCCCGCCCCCGGCGGCCGCATCAAGCCGGAGACCATCGCCCCCGGCACCCACATCCAGGGCACGGCCAGCACCAACGCCGGCTACAACGGCGGCTCCGTCTGCGACCAGTATCGCCCCGGCAGCCAGACCGTCTTTGCGGCTTCGTCCGGCACCAGCCACTCCACCCCGGCCGTGGCCGGCGTGGCCTCGCTCTACTACCGCTGGCTGCAGACGACCTACGGCGTCGCCACGCCCAGCCCGGCGCTGATGAAGGCCTACGTGCTGGCCCATCCCACCTATCTCACCGGCGTCGCGGCCAATGACACCCTGCCCAGCAACAGCCAAGGCTATGGCATGCCCAACATGAAGATCGCCTTTGACACCACGCCGCGCTCGCTGCTGAATCAGACCGAAGTCTTCGGCGCCACTGGCCAGAACTGGACGTGGAACGGCGCGGTGGCCGACCCCGGCAAGCCGGTGCGCATCGTCATGACCTACACCGACGCGGCCGGCGCCATCGGCACCAGCCCCCAGGTCAACAACCTCAACCTGGCCGCCACCATCGGCGTCAACACCTACCTGGGCAACCGCTTCTCCGGCCAGTGGAGCATCACCGGCGGCTCGGCCGACAACGCCAACAACTACGAGGCCGTCTTCCTGCCGGTCGGGACCAGCGGCCCCTTGCAGATCACGGTCACCGGCGCGAATATCGCCGGCGACGGCGTGCCCAACAACGGCGATCCCACCGACCAGGACTTCGCGCTGGTCTGCTACAACTGCGCGCAGAACCCTGACTTCACCCAGGTGGTGACGCCAGCCAGCCTGGACATCTGCACCCCGGCCGACGCGGTCTACACCGTCAATGTCGGCTCGATCCTGGGCTTTGTCAACCCCGTGACGCTGAGCGCCGCCGGCAACCCGGTTGGCACCACGGCGACCTTCAGCCCCAACCCGGTGACCCCGCCCAACAACAGCACCTTCACCGTGGGCAGCACCGGCGCGGCCGCGCCAGGCAGCTATACCATCGCGGTCAACGGCACGGCCAACGGCGGCACACCCAAGTCGGTCAACGTCGGCCTGAACCTCTACAGCGCCGCACCGGCCGCCGCGACTCTCACCGCCCCGGCCAACGGCGCGCTGAACGTGCCGGCCGCGCCCACCTTCACCTGGAACGCCGTGCCCCAGGCCGCCAGCTACAACATT
>JACSRL010000461.1 GCA_014879765.1 Anaerolinea sp.
CGTTGTCGCGCTGACGGGCGGGAGGGGTGCAGAGGTTGGCTCGGCGGGCGGCTTCTGGCAACTGGCCAGCAACAGCGCCGCCACCAGCACAACTGGCGTCGCGATTCGTTTGATCACTTTCATTGCCCTGCGCCAACCTCACACGTCAACATACTGACCGGCACTGCTTCACCTGTTTAGCCAAGGAATTGCTTGTTAAAGTCGCCCAAAGCCACGCGCAAGCCATCGACGTTGGCGTCGTCCAGGCGCTTCTCGCGCAGGATGGCCTGACCGATGCCGGGATGGGTGGAGTCCATGTACTGGGCGAAGGCCTGTTCCCATTCGGCGATGCGGGCCACCGGCACCTTGTCCAGGAAGCCGTTGGTGCCGGCATAGATGGCCATCACCTGCTTGTCCAGCGGCGCCGGCCTGTACTGCGGCTGCTTGAGCAATTCACTCAGCCGCTGGCCGCGGTCCAACTGGCGCTGGGTGGCCTCGTCCAGGTCGGAGCCGAACTGGGCAAAGGCTGCCAGCTCGCGGAACTGGGCCAGCTCCAGCTTCAGGCGGCTGGCCACCTGCTTCATGGCCTTGGTCTGGGCCGACGAGCCGACGCGGCTGACGCTGATGCCCACGTTCAACGCGGGGCGAACGCCGGCGTAGAACAGATCGGACTCCAGGTAGATCTGTCCGTCGGTGATGGAGATCACGTTGGTGGGGATGTAGGCCGACACGTCGCTGGCCTGGGTCTCGATCACCGGCAGGGCGGTCAGGCTGCCGCCGCCATGTTCCGGCGCCAGCTTGGCGGCCCGCTCCAGCAGGCGGCTGTGCAGGTAGAAGACGTCGCCGGGATAGGCCTCGCGGCCAGGGGGGCGGCGCATCAGCAGTGAGACCTGGCGATAGGCCTGGGCGTGCTTGCTGAGGTCGTCATAGACGATCAGCGCGTCCTTGCCCTGCTCCATGAACTCTTCGCCCATGGCGCAGCCTGCGTAGGGGGCGATGTACTGCAAGGCGGCCGGATCCGACGCGGTGGCCGACACCACGATGGTGTGCTCCATGGCGCCGTGCTGCTCCAGGATGCCCACCACCTGGGCGACCTGGGCGCGCTTCTGGCCGATGGCCACGTAGATGCAGATCAGGTCCTTGCCCTTTTGGTTGATGATAGTGTCGATGGCGATGGCGGTCTTGCCGGTCTGGCGGTCGCCGATGATCAGCTCGCGCTGGCCGCGGCCGATGGGGATCATCGAGTCCACCGCTTTGATGCCGGTCTGCACCGGGGTGTCCACCGACTTGCGCACCACCACGTTGGGTGCGATGCGCTCCACCGGGCGGAATTTGTTGCTGTCGATGGGCCCCTTGCCGTCGATGGGCTGGCCGAGCGCGTTGACCACGCGGCCGATCATGGCATCGCCCACCGGCACCGACACGATGCGGCCGGTGCTGCGCACCAGGTCGCCTTCGGCGATGTCGCTGTATTCACCCATGATGATGATGCCGACGTTGTCCTCTTGCAGGTTGAAGACGATGCCGGGGGTGCCGTTGGCGAACTCGACGATTTCGCTGGCAGCGGCATTGGCCAGGCCGGCCACGCGCGCGATGCCGTCGCCGACCTCCATGACGGTGCCCACATCAACCATGCGCTGGGGCGCCTGGAAGCTTTCGATTTGTTGGCGAATCAGGCTCGCCAAGTCTTGGGTGCTTACTGCCATCTGGGGTCCTCCACAGACCTGCTACGGGGCGGCCATGCCGGGCAAGGCCGGTAGATGTTACCGGCTGACGATGCCCAGGCTCTGGCGCAGGGCAGCCAGGCGGCTGGAGACGCTGTCGTCCAACAGCTTGTCGCCCACGCGAATGACCAGACCACCGAGAATCGACGAATCGACGGTGTACTTGAACTCCAGGCCGGCGCCGAACTGATCGCGCAGACGCTGTTCGATGCCGGCGCGTTCCTCGGCGCTCAGCTCCACGGCGCTGGTGACCTCGGCGGCGGTGCTCTGCGGACGGTCGCCCACCGTTGCCATCTGGCGCAACTGGCTGAGGACATCGTCGAGCAGCGCCACATCGCCGTTGGCCAGCATGCCGAAGAGGAAGTTGCGGATCGGCTTGGCCATGCCATCGGGCAGCAAGCCTACCAGCGCAGCCTGTCTGGCCTCGAAGCCTTTGCTTTCGTCGGCCAGGCTTTGCAAGAGCTTCGGGTTGCGATCCAGCGTGGTAGCAACGTGCTGCAAGCCCTTCAACCAATCTTCGAAGGCCACATCGAAGACGGCCCTGGCGTAGGTCTGTGCTGCGCTGCTCCCTGGCTTGGCGCGGGACGTTGCAGTTGCGCTCACGTTAGTTCCTCGCTTTGCCGTTGGCGGCCAGGAACTGGTTGACGAAGGCGCGTTGCGTGTCGCGGTTGCTCAGCTCGCGGCCCAGCACCTTCTCAGCCGCCAGCATGGCCAGCTCGGCGATCTGATCTTGCGCTTCGGCGATGATGCGTTCCCGCTCACGGGCCGCTTCGCCGCGGGCGTCTTCCAAGATCTTCTGCGCGTCCTGTCGGGCGCTGCTTTCGATCTCGGCTGCCAGGGTTTCGCCGCGCTTGGAAGCTGCTGCCACGCGTTCCATGGCCTCGCGTCGCTCTGTGTCGATTTGGGCCTGAAGCTGCGCCCGCTCTGCTTCTGCCTCTCGTCTTGCCAGCTCTGCCGCCTGAAGTCCGTCGGCAATGCGCTGCTTGCGGCTCTCAAGCATGGTCACCATGGGCTTGAAGAGGAAACGCCGCAGCAGGATGAACAAGACGAAGAAGTTAAAGATCTGCGCCAGCAGGAATGGGCCATTGATTCCCAGGCTACTTAGTGCGTCCAATCTGGCACCTCCTTCTTGCCTGATAGGTGGGATTGTCCTTCATTAGGACAAGGTCACCCACTGAGGCCGGGAGCGCCGACGAAGAGGAGCAACAGCGCCACGACGAGCGCATAGATCGCGATAGCCTCTGCGAAGACGATGCCCAAGATCATGTTGGTGCGGATCTCGCCGGCGGCCTCGGGGTTGCGGCCGATGGCTTCCATGGCGCCGGCAACCAACAGACCGACGCCGATGCCGGGGCCGATGGCGCCCAAACCGATGGCCAATGCGGGAGCGAGGATTTCTACCATACTGAATGTCCTCCTAAAGGATGATTCTGTGCGCTGAGTTAGAAGTGCAGCGCGGTGGCTGTGTGATGCGTAAAACGTGAGACGTGATGCGTGAGGTTTCACGTTTCACGTCTCACGTTTCACATAGTTCTCAATGATGATCGCTGTCTGGCCCGTGGCCGACGGTGGCCATGGACATGAAGATCAGGGTCAGGATGGCAAAGACGAAGGCCTGCATGAAGCCCACGAAGAGCTCCAGGCCATAGAAGGGCAGCGGCACGAAGAAGGGCACCAGGAAAGACATGACGAAGAGCAGCACCGCGCCGGCGAAGACGTTGCCAAAAAGACGGAAGGTGAAGGAGATGATCTTGGCGAATTCGCTGATCAGCTCCAGCAGGCCGACCACCAGGTCGATGGGCTTCATGCCGGTCATGTGGGGCATGAAGAACTTGCGGAAGTAGCTGCCGCCCAGCGCCTGCACGCCGATGACTTGGGTCCAAAGCACGGAGATCAGGGCGATGGCCAGCGGCACGTTGAGGTCGGTGGCGGCTGGCCGCACGTAGGGGGCAATCACATAGTAGCCCAGTTTGCTGTCGTGATGGGCTTCCTCCTCGCCGCCGTGCGCCTCGGCTGCGGCCTTCTCGGCGTCCAGCACGGCCTTTTCGTCGGCGGTGAGGGTGTGCATGCCCTGGGCGCGGCTGAGCGAGCGGATGCCCAAGGGCCACTCCACCGTCTTGTAGCCGGTGGTGACGCCGGCCACCTGGTAGGCGGTCTCCAGCGGTTCCAGCTTGCCGATGCTGTCCACGCCGGGGATGAGGCCCATCCAGTTGGCCACCAGGATGAACAAGAGAATGGTCATGAAGATGGGAAAGAGCTTCTTGGCCATCTTCTTGCCGGCAATGTCCTCGTTGAGGTTGTGGAAGATCTCGACGACCCACTCAAAGACGTTCTGCAGGCCGCCCGGCACATCTTTCATCTTGCGCGTGGCAAGGATCGCCAACACGACCAGGATGATGTCAACCAGAATCGTGGCGATGATGGTATTGGTGATGGGGAAGGGGCCGAGGTGGAAGATCGCTTCCGCAGGCAGGACGATTGCGGGGAGGGGTACTTTGAGGACGACGGCGCTGCCGATCATCAGGACCAGCACGCCAACAATGAAGGCCAGGTTGCGTGGCGCAAGTAGTTTTCGCACGTCTTCGTGTCCTCCTGGGGTGGGTTTCTACCTGTGTGCTTGGACGATCGCCTGATCGCCATGGTCGGTCGTGTTACGTTTAGAACTAACAGCGAGATTATAACGCCTAGCGTCAAAAGTGCCAAATGCCGATGGGCAGTTGTCGGAGGG
>JACSRL010000228.1 GCA_014879765.1 Anaerolinea sp.
GCGAACACGTGATTTCGATACGGCGGCCTACTCAATCCACGTGTTCGCACCCGCCGGCTGAGCAGTTACGAAGGATGAATGATGAATGATGCGTTGGCGACTGCGTCGCCGATCACTGATGCGCCCCAGCCGCGGCCGGCGGCAGCGTTGCGCCGGCCGCGCTGGCTGAATCTGCTGGTGCTGACGGCCGGCTTCACCACGCTGGGCATCGAACTGAGCGGCGCGCGGCTGCTGGATCCCTGGTTCGGCAACTCGATCCTGGTCTGGGCCTGCCTGATCGGGCTGGTGCTGGCCTGCCTGAGCCTCGGCTACTGGCTGGGCGGCCGGGTGGCCGACCGCCGGCCGCAAGCCGCGCTGCTCTACACCATCGCGCTGGTCGCGGCTCTGCTGGTGGCGCTGATCCCCGTGGCTGGCCGGCCCGCGCTGCAAGTGGCCGCGCTGAGCACGCTGAACCTGGAGCACTTCAGCGCCGGCCTGCTGCTGGGCGCGGGGGTCGCCATCTTTCTGCTCTTCAGCGCGCCCACGGTGCTGCTGGGCATGGTCTCCCCCTTCGCCCTGCGCCTGGCCGTGGCCGACGTGGGCAGCAGCGGCCAGGTGGCCGGCCGGCTCTATGCGCTGAGCACCGTGGGCAGCCTGCTGGGCGCCTTCCTGCCGGTGCTGGTGCTGATCCCGGCCATCGGCACGCGGCTGACCTTCGTGCTGCTGGGCGGGCTGCTGGCTGCGGTGGCCATCGTCGGCCTGCTGTTGGAGCGGGGCCGGCCGGCCGCGCCGGCCGCGCTGGCGCTGTTGCCGCTGGCCCTGCTGGGCTGGCTGGCCGGCCAGGGGCTGATCAAGCCGGAGCCGGGCCTGCTGCACGAGGGGGAATCGCTCTACAATTACTATCAGGTCATCCAACGGGGGCCGGAGACCTGGCTCAAGCTCAACGAGGGCATCGGCATCCACTCGGTCTACCACCCGCAGTCCGCGCTGAGCCAGGGGATCTGGGACTATTTTCTGGTCGCGCCGTTGTTTGCGGCTGCCAGCTCCTCCGAACTCCTCCCAGTTCCTTCCGTGGACAGCCTCTACGTGGTCGGCATGGCGGGGGGCACCGTGGCGCAGTTGTTCAGCGACGTGTACGGGCCGCTCCCCATCGACGGGGCGGAGATCGATCCGGCCATCGTGGCCGCGGCGCGCGAGTACTTCAACCTGGACGCGTATCCCAACGTCAACGCGGTCGCGGCCGATGGGCGCAGTTGGCTGCTGGCGCGCCGCGCCGGCGACCTGGGCCAGGCCGCGCCCTACTCGATGATCGCGATCGACGCCTACCGTCCCCCCTACATCCCCTTCCACCTGGCCACGGTGGAGTTCTTCGAGCTGGTGCGCGATAACCTGGCCGCGGACGGGGTGGTGGCGGTCAACGCGGCGCGCAGCCGCGACGATTTCACCCTGGTCAACGCGCTGGCCGCGACCATGGGCCAGGTCTTCCCTTCGGTCTACGTCATCGACGAGTCCACGGAAAACTACAGCCTGGGCAATTCGCTGGTGGTGGCCACCATGCAGCCCACCACGCTGGCGGACTTTCAGCGCAACGCCGCGGCCATCGACCCGGCCGCGCAGCCGCTGCTGGCCGAGATGGCCGCCCGCGCGGCCGGCACCGCCCGCCCCGCCAGCGGGGCCGGCGCGATCCTCACCGACGACAAAGCCCCCATCGAGCAGATCGTACACGGGATCATGCTGCGCTATTTTCTGAGCAGTCCTTGAGGGTGGATCAGCGCAGCCGCACGGGGCCGGGGCCGTCGGCATCGACGCCCGAAACCATCTACCCGCGGATGCGCGCTTCCAGAGCGCCAATATCCTCCGGACACAGTTGCCGCACCCGGCTGTAGCGCCGAGCAGCTTCTTCAGCCAGCTTGCGCCGACCTTCTCCCGGCATGTTCAACATGCCTTGCAGCCTGGCGAAGGGCAGATAATAGGTCTCCTTGGCATCCCGTTCGGCGCGGATGGCCGCCCAATCCCACTGGGCCGGCAGGTGGTGGCCAGCCAACACCCAGACCTCGATCTCTTGCCAAGCGTTCTCAGCCAGAAAACGCCTGTCTGGCTTCAGAATTTCGGCAGTCGCGCGCTCGAGATCGTCCAGCGCTGACCGACGATGAGCATTGCCGTCACGATCGACGCAAAGCAGAAAGAGCTGAACCTTCCAACTGTACTGCTCGATGATGTCTTTGATCCGTTCCCGCTTGAGCGCTTCTGTCACCCCACCCAGCAACGGATCCTGACAAATTTCCACTCGCGCTGCCACGCCGATCCAGTCTAACATGGCCGCGACGATGGGCTTGAGCATGTACTGATCTTTGCGGAAATCCTCCGGGATCACCAGCACGTTCATCTCAGCCCTCCCCAGTTGCCATGAAGGACGCGATGTTCTCGAACCAGCCTGAGGCCAACAGGCCGCCAACGTCTTTTTGCTCGATGACGCGCAGCGCTTCAGCAGGCAGCGCACCCAGTCGTTGGATGTGGGCGTCGGTCTGGCCGACCAGTCGATAGACGAGCGATGCGTCGGCACGACTGGTGGGATTGAGTAACCGCACAAGCTGCGGTGAGTGGGTCGTGGCCACGATCTGCATGTCACCGCGGGCCACCCGCCTCTCGATCAGATCGATCAGCAGGTGAAGCCTGGCCGGGTGCAACCCGTTCTCCAGCTCCTCGAAAAAACAGAGCTGCGCTGGCTCTGGCCCTAACAAGGCAGCCAGCACGGCCAGGAAACGCAGCGTGCCGTCCGAGGCGCTGTAGGCTGTGACCTCCTGGCCATCCTCTTCGCGCAGCGTCACCAGTACCCGGCCAATCTGGTCGGCTGGAAAGGCGAAATCGGCCACATCCATCGGCGTCAACTCGCGCACCCACTCCACCAGGGAGGTGCGACTTGCCTCATCTTCGTGGATAGCCTGCAAAACCGACGACAGGTTCTCCCCGCGGTCGCCAAGAGTGTTCTGACCAGGGAAGGAGGGTTGGCGTATGGCATCGAGATTGAAGTCCAGAAAACGCATCGAACCCAGTGAGGCCAATGCGGCCTTCACGGCGGCGCGTACTTCATCAGCGCCAGAGTCGGGTCTTCTGACAATCCGTTCGCTGATCTGAGTCAAGACCGGCTGATTGGCCATAAACGTTTCCACATGTCCCTTCCGAAAGTCTCCTCCCGGTTGAATACGAACCGCCAGGTGCTGAGGATCGGTCTGCGGTGCTGGATTGCCCTCTGGGTGCGAGTCGTACAACATGCGTCCCTGGTCGGGCTGGCCGAATCCGACAGAGTAAAGCGCCTCACGCACCACATGAGGACGGCCGTTGCGCCCAGCCTCCACTTCGATGGTATAGCGGCAGGCTATCGGCAGCAATCCTGGCTGCTCGACACCCACCGTCGCAAACTCTGTGGTCACCGTGAACGTCGAAGCGCTGTGCCGAGTCGCCTCCGCCGTTCCACCGCGCAAGCCGCGCCACTGGAGTTCGCCGCCCTCGCCGTATTTGCCGCCCATAGTATCCGCCAGGGTGTAGCCGCGCCCCACCCCATGCAGGAAACGCAACGCATCGCGCAGGTTGCTCTTGCCAGCAGCGTTCGCGCCCAACAGGATAGTCAGCGGACCAAGACAGAGTGTGACGTCCTGGAAATTCTTGAAGTTCTGCAAGCGTAGTTTGGTGATCATGGCGGCGTCTATGTGGCTCTGAGGCGGTGAATGCGCGAGATGAGGTTGGTCAAGGCCGATCTGGTAGCGTCATTTTACTCGTTTTTCGCTGACTTGCTCAATTCTCATAGAAGCATGATCAGCTCGTCAATACCCAGGATGCAGCAGCAGTTGGCGCCCGCCGGGCGGTCCACTCAGGGTTGAATCGCCCACCTTCGCCAACCGTAGGGCGTTGCCCGGCGCAGTGCCAACACCTGCGATTATTGCCATGATCCTCCCCGCGTCTAACCTGCACGACCGCCGCGGCCCGGCAAACGCTTGACAAGCCCCGCCGTCGCCGGTTACAATCCCTGCCGCAGCATCCCAGCCCCGTTCCGCCGGCCATTGTTCACCGTCCACTGTTCACCGTTCACTGCCCACTGTCCCCCATGGACGTCACCACTTTCCTCAGCCAGCTCCGCCGCCAGCCGTTCTACCAGGGGCAGATCGTCCACCTGGAGCAGATCCCGCGCCGCGCGGCCAGATATGGCAGCCTGGCTGCACCGCTGCACCCCGACGTGCAGGCCAGCCTGCGCGGCCAGGGCATCGAGCGGCTCTACACCCATCAGGCTGCGGCCATCGACGCGGCGCGCGCCGGCCGGCACCTGGTGGTGGTCACCAGCACGGCCAGCGGCAAGACGCTCTGTTACAATCTGCCGGCGCTGGAGGCGATCTTGCAGCGGCCGGTGGATCGGGCGTTGTATCTCTTTCCCACCAAGGCGCTGGCGCAGGA
>JACSRL010000329.1 GCA_014879765.1 Anaerolinea sp.
CGTTGCGCAGACGAAAACCATGCCCGCACGAGAAAAACCCGGTTTCTATACGACTGGCTGAGCAGTTACGGCACTTCGCCCTTTGGAGGCCCCATGATCCTGCCCTGGCAACTGACCGAGACGCGCGACGGCTTTCGCAACCGCTGGCTGCACGTCACCCTGGACACCGTGCGCCTGCCCAACGGCGCCAGCTACGAATACACCACCATCCGGCGCGACAAGCCCGGCGTGGCGGTCGCGGTGCTCAACCCGGCCGGCCAGCTTCTGCTGGAACGGGAATACCGGCTGCCGGTGGGAGAGGTGATCTACCAACTGCCGGGCGGGCTGGCCGACGTGGGCGAGGACCTGACCCTCGGCATGCGCCGCGAGCTGCACGAGGAGACCGGCATCCTGGCCGGCGAGCTGCGCCATCTGGGCAGTTTCTGGAACAACCCGGCCAGCAGCGACGGCCAGTGCCACCTCTTTCTCTGCCGCGACTTCCAGGAAAGCGCAGCCACCCGCCACGACGAAGCCGAGTTCATCGCCTGGGAATGGCGCGAGCTGAGTTGGGTCAAGGCGCGCGTGGCCGACGGCCTGATCCGCGATCGGGTGGTGTTGTGCGCCCTGGCCTATCTCTGGCTGGCCGGTGAGATCGCGTGATCCCTGCCAGAGTTGACCGTCTGTTTCAACGTTGCGCATCGCTGGCGGGTATGCTATAATCTGCCCAGCAATCAATGCGCACCGATGCGACTGCGATTCGAGGTCGAATCGGCGATTCTTCCCCTGAAACCGAGAGGAACCTGGCATGAAACACCGAACTGCTACTCAGCGGGTGCTGGCGTTGGCCGCCATGTTGATCGTCCTGTTGGTCGTGGCAAGCTGCGGAGGAGGCAAAGAGCCAGAGCCCGAGCCCCAACAGCCCAGCATGCCCCTTCTGATGCCCCGCATCACCGTCTCCCTGGACGAGCAAGGTATACCCACCGTTCTGGGCATCCCCATGGATCGCCTGGGGAGTCTGCTGCGGCAGGATGTCAGCGGGTTGAAGATGGATCCCGCCACCGTGCAGAAGCTGCAAGCGGCCGGCGTGCAGAACATCGAGGCCGTGGCCACCGCCGAAGGGCTCTACCTCTACATCAACGGCCAGCCGCTGCCCTATCTGGCGCTGGACGAAGAGACGCGCGCGGGCGTGGGCGACCTGCTCAAGCTGGCCGGTGTGCAGGATAATACAGCCAAACTGGTGCAGAACCTGCTCAACAACAAGATTCTGAGCCGCACAGGCGCGCCGGTGCTGATCAAGCTGCCCGTGGCCCCCGGCGTGGCCGAGGCCGGCGTGCGTGACACCAAGACCCTGCCGCGGGTGGACACCCAACAGGCCCGCGCCAGCGTGGCCCAGAAAGTGCTGATTCTGCACCTCGATGCTGCGCTGGATGAACAGGGCGCCCCCACCATTGCCGGCACCTCGCTGACCGACCTGCAAGGCGCGCTGATGGAGGCTGGCATCGCGGCCGACCTGAGCAGCGCCCGGCTGAACCCGGCCACCATCGCCTCGCTGCAAGCCGCCAACGTGGCGCTCTTGCAGGTAGAGACCGAGCCGGAGGGCGTCTACATCAACGTCAACGGCCAGCGTCTGCCCCGCCTGGCCTGGGACGACGAGCGGCTGCAGAACCTGGCGGCGCTCTACGGCGGCCTGGAGCCAGATAGCCCCTACCTGCCGCTGTTGCACTTCCTCCTCCCCTACATCCAGGGCGCCGACATCGAGTTGGGGGTCACGCTGCCGCTGGCCGCCGGCCAACAGGCGCCCACCCCCGCGCCGTGGGTGACAGACTAAACAGGCCAGGCCGCGCCTTGCGAGGCGCAGTCTGAAAAAAGCGACCCGCTGCCAGGTGTTGGCAGCGGGTCGCTTTTTAGTTCCCGCACGTAACTGTTCAGGCAAGGCATTAGAAACCGGATTTTTGTCTTGCAGACTAAGGTCATGGCGCTATGAAAAGCCGTTACGCAGACAAAACGATGCCCGCACGAGATAAACCCGGTTTCTGACCGATTTCTGAACAACCGCGGCGCTCACTGCGCGCCGGCGCCATGTTCGCCCGGCCGGGCGTGCTGATAGATCAGCGAGGGACTCTCCTGACGCAGCAGCTCCAGCGCGTGGGGCAGCGCCGGCAGGATCACCGCCAGATTCTCCCGCGCAGCCTTGGGGCTGCCCGGCAGGTTGACGATCAGCGTGCGGCCGCGTATGCCGGCCGCGGCGCGGCTGAGCATGGCGTGAGGCGTCAGCGGCAGGCTGGCCGCGCGCATGGCCTCGGCCAGACCCGGCGCCGGCCGGTCGATCACCGCCCGCGTGGCCTCAGGGGTGACATCGCGCGGGGCAAAGCCGGTGCCACCGGTGGTGAGAATCAGATCCACCTCGCCGCTGTCGGCCCAGCCGGCCAGCACGGCCTCGATCAGCGGCTGCTCGTCGGGGACGACGCGCCGCTGCACCGCGGCCGCGGCGAGCTGTTCCCGCGCCATGCGGTCGATGGCCGGGCCGCTGAAGTCCTCGGCCGCGCCCTGGGCGACGCGGTCGCTGACGGTGAGAATGGCAACACGCATGAGGGCAGCTCCACAGGGCAAACGCGCCAAGGGCATCGAAGACACAAGCCCTCGATGCCCTTGGCAACTTGCGCACAGGACTGTCAGTCTTTCTGAAGATTGACAGTCCTCTCGCGTAGACGCACGTTAGCGCTTGGTGTACTGCGGAGCCTTGCGGGCGCGCTTGAGGCCGGCCTTCTTGCGTTCCTTCTCGCGCGGGTCGCGGGTCAGGAAGCCGCCGCGCCGCATCAGCGGCCGCAGCCGCTGCTCCGGCTGGGTCATGTCGCCATCGCGGTGGGAGATGGCGCGCGCAATGCCCATGCTGACCGCGCCCGCC
This sequence comes from Anaerolinea sp., assembly GCA_014879765.1. GTDB lineage: Bacteria > Chloroflexota > Anaerolineae > JAAEKA01 > JAAEKA01 > JAAEKA01. Next base: position 2,885 of record JACSRL010000329.1, read on the forward strand.
TGGCCGCCGACGCCGCCGCCCTGCACCTTGACAGAGACGTTCATGCTGTCGCGCAGCCCGGCCATCTCCAGCGGCAACACAGCCGCGCGCTGGTCGGCGATGCGGGTGAAGTACTCTTCCATGGGCAGGTCGTTGACCGTGAACTTGCCGGTGCCGGGATAGAGCCGCACGCGCGCCGAAGCACGCTTGCGCCGGCCAAGGCCCTGGTAGTACTGCAAATCCTTCTCTTTGTCCATGTCTTTCTGTCTCCTCTGGCGGGGCCTGGTCAACCGACCAGCCCGGGCGAGCGTTACATCGTCATCGGCTTGGGCTGCTGCGCCTCGTGTGGGTGGCCCGGCGTCGCATAGACCTTGAGCTTCTTGATCATCTGGCGGCCAAGGCGGTTCTTGGGCAGCATGCCGCGCACCGCGAAGCGGATCACCCGGTCCGGGTGCCGGTCCAACTGGTCGCGCAGCGAGATCTCCTTCAGACCACCGGGATAGCCGGAATGGCGATAGTAGAACTTCTGGTCCATCTTGCGGCCGGTCACGCGCACCTTGTGGGCGTTGACCACCACCACGAAGTCGCCGGTGTCCAAGTGCGGCGAATAGATCGGCTTATGTTTGCCCTTGAGCACGGTGGCAATCTGCGTGGCCAGCCGTCCCAGGGTCATGCCCGTCGCGTCGATGACAAACCACTCGCGCTTGATATCCTCGGGCTTGGTTGAATATGTTCTCACGTCGGTTCTCCTGTGCTTACTTACCGATCGTCCTGCGCAGGGCGGCCAGGGGCATCCCTGCTAGTACTTGACCTCGACCAAACACAGCCCGCAGGCTGGAGCAGGGCCGGCCGCCTGGGAGCGATCCCGCGCGGCCAGCACCTGGCTGACGTTCTCAACGCTGCGCCATCCGGCGCCTGTTTCCATCAGCGTGGCCACCACCGTCCGCACCATGCGGCGCAGAAAGGCGTTGGCCTCGATCTCGAAGACCAGCAGCGGGTCGTTGCTCTGCCAGCCGGCCCGCATGACCTCGCGCACGGTGCTGTCGCCCTGCGTCGGCTGGCCAAAGCTGGCAAAGTCGTGGCTGCCGATCAACAGGGCCGCGGCCTGGTTCATCCGCTCTACATCCAGCCGGCGCGGCTCATGATGCGTGTAGCGCCGGTGCAGGGGAGAGCGCCAGGGCGCCGTCCACACGGTGTAGCGATAGACCCGGCTGCGGGCGCTGAAGCGGGGATGGAAGCCCGGATCAGCGTTCTCCGCCAGTTGGCGCACCGCGATGTCCGGCGGCAGCAGCGCGTTCCAGGCTCGCTCCAGATCTGCCAGGCTGTGCCGCCACACCACGTCGGCGGCGATCACCTGGCCCTCGGCGTGGACACCCGCATCGGTGCGTCCGGCGTAGCGGATGCGGCAGGGGTGTCCGGTCAGGCGCTGCAAGACCTGCTCCAGCGCGCCCTGCACCGATGGCTTGTTCGCCAGAATCTGGAAGCCGTGGTAGGTGCCGCCGTCGTAGGCGACCAACGCCCGGATCGGCAGCCGGGGCTGGGGATCGTCCGCGGCGGGCGGCGCAGGCTGGATGGTCGTTGGCCTATTCCTCCATCAGCTCGATCTGCACCATCTCGGCGCCGTCGCCCTTGCGCGGCCCCAGCTTGGTCAGACGAACATAGCCGCCCGGACGGCTGGCATAGCGCGGCGCCAGCTCATTGAACAGCTTGCGCACGACAACGGGATCGTTCAGCCGCGCCATGGCCAGACGCTGGGCATGCACCCGGTTGTCCTGCTGGCCCTTCTTGGCCAGCGTGATCAGCTTTTCAGCCAGCGGGCGAACCGACTTGGCCTTGGCCTCGGTGGTGTGAATGACTTCGTGCTCGAACAACTCTTTGGTCAGGTTGCGGTACAACGCCTTGCGCTGGCCGGTGTCGCGGCCCAGCCGGCGACCTGCTCTTCTGTGTCTCATGGGAACTTCTCCTAGTGCTGCTGGCGGCGGCCTGGATGGCCAGGCCCGCGCCAGGCAATCATCCAGACTCGCCGCCTGAGGTCATGGCCGCCAGCAGGGCATCGACATCGATATCGATGCTGGAGTCGTCGCCCAACTCCTGCTCCTCTGACGCCTGATCCCCAGGCAAGGACTCGGCCGCCGTCTGCTCCGGCAGCCTGACATATTCGAGGAAGCCTTTGGCCTGGAGCTGCTCCATCAGTTCGTCCAGTGATTTCTGGCCGAAGTTGCGGATGCTCAACAAGGCCTCAGGGCCCTTCTCCAGACGCTGGATGACTTCGCCTACCTTGATGATGCTTGCCCGTTTCAGGCAATTGTAGGCGCGCACCGAAAGCTCCAGATCCTCGATGGGCACGTCGAAGACATGCTCAGGAATCGATTCGCTCGGCTTTTCCTCAGGAACCACAGCCGCCACCTCGACACCGGCGATCAGCGACAGATGCTGCAAGAGCAGCCTGGCGGCCTCGCTCATGGCATCTTCCGGCTCGATGGTGCCATCGGTCCAGATCTCCATGACCAGCCGGTCGAAGTCCGTCTGCTGGCCGATGCGGGCGCGCTCCACGTGGAACGAGGCCTTGCGCACCGGGTTGAAGATGGCATCCACCGGGATCTCGCCCAGCGGCACCCGGCCGCGCTCTTCCGCCGGGGAGTAGCCTCGTCCGCGGCGAACGATCAGCTCCACGAACAGATCCACATCGTTGCTGTCAGCCGTCAGCAGCAGCAGGTCAGGGTTGATGATCTCGATCTCAGGCGGGCAGACCAGGTCGCTGGCCGTCACCGGGCCTTCGGCGTTGACCTGCAAGCTGATGCGCACGGGATCGTTGCTGACGCTCTTCACGCGCAGTTGTTTGACGTTGAGAATGAAAGCGGTCGTGTCCTCGCGCACATGGGGGATCGGCGAGAACTCGTGATGCACACCTTCGATGCGCACCGAGCTCACCGCCGCGCCCGTCAGCGAAGAGAGCAGCACGCGACGCAGCGCATTGCCCAGCGTCACGCCATAGCCGCTTTCCAAAGGCCCGATGACAAAGCGGCTATACTGCTTTGACTTGGCCTCGCATTCGATTTTCGGTAGAACAATGCTCAGATTAAGCAAGAGTCACCCTCCTCTGGCTGCACTGCGCCTGCTGGCGCGGCCAACCGTCTGGCAAAGGGAAAGATGCCCGACGACCGGCGGCGCACGATTGGCGACCACACAGCCAGACGCTGCAACTCCCTGCTGCCCGCTCTGTCGTTGCCGACGGAGCGGGCAGCAAGGGTTGGATTAGCGGCTGTAGAACTCGACGACCAACTGCTCATTGACGGGCAGGTCAATGTCTTGGCGCGTCGGCCGGCTCAGCACGCGACCGGTGAGGGCCTCGCTGTTCAGGCTCAGCCAGGATGGCGTCGGGCGTTCGCCCATGAATTCGCCCACAAGCTGGAAATACTCGCGACCGCGGCTCTCAGGACGCACGGTGATCACGTCGTTGGGCTTGACCAGGTAGGAAGGCACGTTGGTCTTGCGGCCATTGACGATGATATGGCCATGCCGGACAATCTGGCGAGCCTGGGCGCGCGATTGGGCCAGACCCAAGCGGTACACCACGTTATCCAGACGGGTCTCCAACAGGATCAACAGGTTGGCGCCGGTCAGACCTTTGGCGCGCACCGCATGGTCGAAGTAGCGACGGAACTGCCGTTCCATCACGCCGTAGATGCGCTTGACCTTCTGCTTTTCGCGCAGTTGCAACGAATATTCGCTTTGATTGCGCTTGAACTGCGCTTTTTTGGCATGCATGCCGGGCGCAAAGCCGCGGCGTTCGAACGCGCATTTGGGCGTCAGACAGCGATCGCCCTTGAGGTAGAGCTTCTGACCCTCGCGCCGGCACATCCTACATACTGCATCGGTATACCTTGCCAAGTTACTGCCTCCTGTGCATGGTTCTGGAGAGGTTTACGGCTTGGCGACCTTCGTCCCTCTCAAAAAGAGTTCAACCTGTCACGCCGAGACCCTTTGCCGGGCCTCCGGGTGACATACTGGGCCTTGTCATGCTGAGGGCCGCCGAAGCATCCCTCGATCACACCGGCCTCAGGGTGACGACGCTAAACGCGGCGCCGCTTGGGCGGGCGACAGCCGTTGTGCGGCAAGGGGGTCACATCAGTGATGCTGGTAACCTTCATGCCCGCGGCCTGCAGCGAACGAATCGCCGACTCGCGGCCAGGGCCAGGCCCCTTGACAAACACATCGACCTCGCGCATGCCCATGTCCATGGCCTGCCGCGCGGTGGCGCTGGCGGCCAACTGCGCCGCGTAGGGAGTGCTCTTGCGCGAGCCCTTGAAGCCCACGCTGCCCGAGCTGCTCCAGGCCACCGTGTTGCCCTGCGGGTCGGTGACCGTCACGATAGTGTTGTTGAAGCTGGCCTGGATGTGCGCCACACCATGGGGCACAGTCCGCTTCTCACGACGTGGCCCACGACGTACCGTGCGTCTTGGCTTTGCCATGTATCTCTCTTGCTCCTTGATTTGCTATCAAAGGTTGGCGCTGAAGGTTGCCAACTTTCGGAAAAGTTGGCAACCCGGCTTGCCAAACATTACTTGCGGGACCGCTTCTTGCCGGCCACCGTCTTGCGGGCGCCGCGCTTGGTGCGGGCATTGGTGCGGGTGCGCTGGCCACGGCTGGGCAGATTCAGACGATGTCGCATGCCGCGATAGGCGTTGATTTCCTGCAGCCGCTTGATGCTCATGCTGACTTCGCGGCGCAGGTCGCCCTCGACCTGGTACTCCCGGTCGATGGTCTCGCGCAGTTTGGCCACATCGGCTTCGCTGAGATCGCGAATGCGCACACTCTCGTTGATGCTGAGCTTGCGCAGAATCTCGGCGCTGGTTGTGGGGCCGATCCCGTAGATATAGGTTAGCCCGACCACGACGCGCTTGTCGCGTGGCAGGTCAACACCGGCAATACGTGCCATATTCTCGCTCCTTTAGCCCTGGCGCTGCTTGTGCCGGGGGTTCGTGCAAATTACCCGCACCACACCGTGGCGCTTGATGATCTTGCAGTTCTCGCAACGTCGCTTGACTGAAGGCTTCACTTTCATGTCTGCTTTTCTCCTTTGCGTAGCACCGTCTGAGGCGCTTCCGAGCAGCCTCTTCTGCGCGTCTGCGGTTCTACAGCCTCGTCAACACCTCAGCCTCACCGCCGGTGATGGCAATGGTGTGTTCAAAGTGCGCCGACAGCCGGCCATCGGCCGTCGATACCGTCCATTGGTCGTTCTGCAACTCCGTGCGCCAGGTGCCGGCGTTGACCATCGGCTCCAGCGCAAAGGTCATGCCCGGCGCCAGCTTGCGGTTCATGGCCGGATAGATGCGGGCCGCCTCCGAGCGTTCGGGCACATAGTTCAGAATCTGCGGCTCCTCGTGCATCTTGCGGCCTACGCCGTGGCTGGTGTACTCACGCACCACGGCAAAGCCGCGGCTCTCGGCGTACTCCTGCACGGCGCGGGTGACATCGATGAAGCGTCTGTCGGCCCGCGCCTGGGCGATGCCAGCCCACAGGCTGCCTTCGGTGGCCTCCAGCAGCCGCTGCGCCTCGCCGTTGACCTGACCCACCGGGTAGGTCCAGCCCGAATCGCCCACATAGCCCTTGTAGAGCACGCCAACGTCGATGCTCACCACATCGCCGCTGTTCAGCACACGCCGGCGGCTGGGAATGCCATGCACCAGTTCCTCGTTGATCGAGGCGCAGATGGTGGCCGGGAAGGGCGGGCCGCCCTCCTTGGCGTTGGGATAGCCCACGAAGACCGGGGTCGCACCGTAGCGCCGGATGATCCCGTCAGCCGCTGCATCGAGATCAGCCGTGGTCACGCCAGGCTGCACCAACTCACGCAGATGCGCGTGAACTTCCGCGACGATCCGGCCGGCCGAGCGCATCAATTCCAGTTCCTGTGGCGACTTGATGCGAATGCCGCCGGTTCTGCGTGGCAAGGATAAACTCATTGAACTGCTAAGGCTGGCTGAATTGCATCCAGCAGCGCCTGCCTGACTACCTCGATGGCCTGGCTGCCGTCGATGAACGTCGTCAGTCCGTGGGCATAGTAGTAGCCGATCAGCGGCGAGGTCTGCTTGTAGTAGACATAGAGCCGGTTATGCACCGTCTCCGGCGAGTCGTCCGAGCGTTGGTAGAGCTCACCGCCGCACGCGTCGCACACGCCTTCGCTGCGGGGCGGGTTGAACTGCACGTGGTAGGTGGCGCCGCAGTTGCGGCAGACCCGCCGGCCGGTCAGCCGTGCGATCAACTCATCGTCATCCACCGTCAGCACCGGCGCCAGACTGATCTGGCTCCCTTGCGCCGCCAGCATGGCGTCCAGGGCGCTGGCCTGCTGCAAGGTGCGGGGGAAGCCATCCAGGATGGCGCCCCGGGCGCAGTCAGGTCGCTGCATGCGATCCTGCACCATGCGAATGGTGAGCGCATCGGGCACCAGCTCGCCGCGGTCCATGTAGCTCTTGGCCAGCACGCCCAGCTCAGTTTGGTTTTTCAGGTTCTCGCGAAACAAGTCGCCTGAGGAGACCTGTTTCAGTCCAAGTTCTTTCTCCAACATGGCCGCCTGGGTGCCTTTGCCGGCACCGGGAGGCCCGATGAAGAGCAGATAAACGGGATGTGTTGACGCCATTGTCATACCTCCCAAGGCATCTGAGCAACCGCAGTCGCTCAACTTACGGCGCTGGCCTAGCGGATGAAACCCTCGTAGTGGCGCATCAAGAGCTGCGCCTCCAGTTGTTTCATGGTATCCAGCACCACGCCCACGACGATCAGCAAGCCAGAGCTGGAGATCAGGAGCTGGGTGTTGGAGGTCAGGCCGCCGCCGGTCACCAGGCTCACCAGCCAGGGCAGGATGGCGATGCCGCCCAGGAAGAGCGCACCGACGAAGGTGATGCGGCTCATCACCGCGTTCAGATAGTCTTCGGTGCGCTTGCCGGGGCGGATGCCCGGCACGAAGCCGCCCTGCTTCTGCAGGTTCTCGGCCAGGTTCTGCTCCCGGAAGATCACGTCGGTGTAGAAGTACGTGAAACCGATGACCAGGAAGAAGTACAGCACCCAATAGATCGAGCTGCTGGGCGTGAACGTGGTGGCAAAAAAGGTTGCGATGCTGCCGATGATCCCTTCCACGTTCTGGAAGTAGCTGGCGATGGTGCCGGGGAAGAGCAGCAAGCTCTGGGCAAAGATGATGGGAATCATGCCGGCGGTGTTGACGCGCAGCGGGATGTAGGTGCTCTGCCCGCCGGTCTGCATCAGCCGGTTGCCGCGCATCACTCGCACGCGTTTGCCGTATTGCACCAGAATGCGTCGCTGTCCCTCCAGCACGATGACGATCACCAACATGGTGGCGACAGTGACCAGGATGAAGAGCAACAGAGTCAGGTATTGCCGCGTCTCCAGCAGTTGCCCGATGTTGGCGGGAAGCTGCGACACGATGCCGCCGAAGATGATCAGCGAGATACCGTTGCCGATGCCCTGCTCGGTGATCAACTGGCCCAGCCACATGGCGAACATGGTGCCGGCCACCAGCGAGATCAGAATGGTCAGCGAGCTCAGCATTGCGCCGCCGCCGAAGCCGAAACCGGGCAGCGCGCCGGCCCGCTGCAAGATCGTAGCCTGGCCGAAGGCCTGCAGCAGCGCCAGCGGGATGGTCATCAGAATGGTGATCTGATTCATCTTCTGCCGGCCCTGGTCGCCCTCCTGGCTGAGCGCCTTCAGGGCAGGGATGATCGGGATCAGCAACTGGAGGATAATGGTGGCCGTGATGTACGGGTAAACACCCATCGCCATGACCGAGAAATTCTCCAGCGCGCCGCCGGACATCAGGTTCAAGAAGCCCAGCAAGGCGTTCTGACTGAAGAGTTGTTCGAGCACCTGGGCATTGACGCCCGGCACCGGCACGGCAGCCGCGGCCCGGTAGATGGCGAGAATGCCCAGAGTGATCAAGATCTTCTTGCGCAGGTCAGGCAGGCGCATGGCGTTGCGCACGGCTGTGATCATGTGGGGAAAACCTCCTGGATCGAGCACCTGGCTGGCGTCAGCGCCGCCACGGCCGCGTCGGCGGCCGCGTGGCAAGGGCCACAGCCCGGTGGGTTAGACCGTCTTAGACCGTGATGATCTCCACCGTGCCGCCGGCCGCTACGATCTTCTTCTGAGCAGCCTGAGACACCCGGTGCGCCTTGACCGTGAGCGGTCGGTCGATATCGCCTTCGGCCAGAATGGCCACGCGATCGGTCGCCTTTTTGATGATGCCGGCCAAGGCCAGCGTATCGGGCGAGACTTCGCTGTCGGCGGCGAAGCCCTCCAGCCGCGCCAGATTGACCGGCTGGAACTCGACGCGCCAGATGTTGGTGAAGCCGCGCAGATGGGGCAGCCGGCGCACCAGAGGAAGCTGGCCGCCTTCGAAGTAAGGGCGGACGCCGCCGCCGGCGCGGCTGTTCTGGCCCTTGGTGCCGCGACCTGCGGTCTTGCCCTGGCCGGCCGCCGGGCCACGGCCCACGCGCTTGCGGTTTTTCTTGGACCCAGAAGCGGGCTGTAGATCATGCAACTGCATGGTCAACTCCTTAGCTATGCCACAACCTCAACCTCCACCAGATGACCGATGCTGTCGATCATCCCGCGGATGGCCGGGTTGTTGACCTGTTCTACCGTATCGCCAAGCCGGCGCAGCCCCAACGCCTGAACGGTGCGCTTCTGGCTCTTCTCATAGCCGATCGCGCTGCGGACGTAGGTGATGCGCACAGCCTTGGCTGTGGGGTCGATGTTCTTAGTTTGCATTTCGGCTCCAGAAGGGCATGACGCTGTTCACAGGCTTGCCGCGCCGCTGCGCCTCGATGGCCGGATCCTTGAGCGAGGTAAGGCCCTTGTAGGTGGCCCGCACCACGTTCAGAATGTTGGCGCTGCCCATGGACTTGGTCAGGATGTCCTTGATGCCGGCCGCTTCCACCACCGCACGCACGCCGCCGCCGGCGATGACGCCGGTGCCGGGGGAGGCCGGCTTCAGCAGCACCTTGGCCGCGCTGTAGTCCGCCACGATCTCGTGGGGGATGGTGCTGCCCAGCATGGGAATCTTGCGCATGTTGCGCCGGGCCCGGTCACCGCCCTTGCGGATCGCCTCGGGCACCTCGCGCGCCTTGCCCACGCCCACGCCCACGCTGCCGTTGTTGTCGCCCACGACCACCACCGCCCGAAAGGCGAAGCGGCGGCCGCCCTTGACGACCTTGGCCGTGCGGGCCAGGTGGACGACGCGCTCGTCCAGTTCTTCGCGTTCCTCGGCCTCACGGGGCCGTTGTTGTCTTTTTCGCTGCTGTTGCTGTTGCTGTTGCTGTGCTGGCATTATTCCTCCTGCTGAGCGCGCAGGGCGTGAAATCATGGTGCTGATCGAGAACCAGCCCGCAGAGGCGGGGCTAGAAGTCCAGTCCGCCTGCCCGCGAGGCCTCGGCCAGGGCACGCACGCGGCCATGATAGGGATAGCCGCCGCGGTCGAAGACCACCTGCTTGATCCCATAGGCCAGCGCACGCTCGGCTACCAGAGTACCGACCAACTTGGCCTGCTCCGTTTTGTTGACGCTCTCTGCCGTGCCGCTGATCTCGCTGTCCAGCGTCGAGGCTGCCACCAGCGTCGTGCCTTTATCGTCGTCGATCACCTGAGCGTAGATGTGGCTCAGGCTGCGAAAAACGTTCAATCGTGGCCGCTCGGCAGTGCCATGAACGCGGCGGCGTACACGCTCGTGTCGTCTCTTGCGCAACGCGCTTCGACTATCTTTCGCCATAACCTTGTCTCCTAAGTATTGCCACCAGGCCAGATCCTGCCTGCGACGCCGGAAAACCGACCCACAGCAGCAGGAACCACCGCCGACCCGCCTATTTGCCGGTCTTGCCCTGCTTGCGGCGCACAACTTCGCCCGCATAGCGAATTCCCTTGCCGTGGTAAGGCTCGGGCGGTCGCACCCTGCGGATCCGGGCTGCAGTCAGACCGACCAGCTCCTTGTCGACGCCTTCGACGCTGATCTTGCCAGCCTTGGCATCGACCAGATAGCTGATGCCTTGCGGGGCGTCCATCTCCACCGGATGAGAATAGCCCATGTGCAACACCAGCTTGGGGCCCTTCATCTCGGCGCGGTAGCCGACGCCCTGGATCTCAAGCTCTTTCTTGAAGCCGGTCGAGACGCCGGTCACCATATTGCTCAGCAGCGCCCGCGTCAGGCCATGCTGCATCCGGTGGATGCGGCCATCGCTGGGTCGTGTCACGGTGACAACGCCGTTCGAGACATCGATGGTTATGTCGGCGTTGAAACTCTGCGCCAACTGGCCCTTGGGGCCCTTCACGATCACCTCGTTGCCCGGCTTGACATCAACCGTCACGTTTTTGGGAAGAGAAATGGGCAATCGTCCAATTCTTGACACACTACACCTCCAGGGAAGAGAGGGCCTTGGCTACCAAACGTAGCAAAGAACCTCACCCCCAACGTTCATGCGCCGAGCCTGCTGGCCGGTGATGATCCCGCGGGGCGTCGAGACGATGGCAATGCCCATCCCGTTGAGAACCCACGGAATCTCGTCACGACCCACGTAGACCCGCCGACCGGGCTTGCTGATGCGCCGCAGCTTGGAGATCACCGGCTGGCGATCGTCGTCGTATTTCAACATGACGCGCAGGTAAGGCTGCGGCTCATCCCGGGTAATCTGATAGTTCTTGATATACCCTTCTTCCTTGAGGATGCGCGCGATGGCAACCTTCACCTTCGAGCTGGGGATCATCACCTGCTTGTGACGAGCCATCAGCCCGTTGCTGATGCGATTCAGCATGTCCGCAATGGGATCTGTCATCATAGCGATATGAACTCCGTCAGCTTACCAACTGGATTTGACCACGCCCGGCAGCCGGCCTTCCAACGCTTCCTTGCGGAAGCAGATACGGCACAGCTTGAACCTGCGCATGTACCCGCGCGGCCGCCCGCAGATGCTGCAGCGATTGCGAACACGGGTGGGGTATTTGCGCCGCTGCTCACGGTTGATCATGGATTTCTTAGCCAAGGTACGTGCCTCTTAGTCAAATGATCGTGCGAGACCCTTCGCCGAGCCTCAGGGTGACATCGTCGCGATCTGTCATGCTGAGGTCTGCCGAAGCATCCCTCTGTTAGCGGGCCTGTCCCGCCTGTTGGAAGGGCATGCCCAGGTGCGCCAGCAGCCGGCGACCTTCCTCGTCGGTCTTGGCCGAGGTCACAATCGTGACCGACATGCCGCGCACCTTGTCGATCTTGTCGTAGTCGATCTCCGGGAAGATCAGTTGCTCGCGCAGGCCCAGGCTGTAGTTGCCCCGGCCATCGAAGCCATCGGCCGAGACGCCGCGAAAGTCACGCTGGCGCGGCAGGGCGATGTTGCACAGGCGATCGAGGAAATTCCACATCCGGTCGCCGCGCAGCGTCACCATGACGCCGATGGTGTTGCCCTCGCGCAGCTTGAAGCCGGCGATGGAGCGGCGCGCCTTGGTCGTCATCGGCTTCTGGCCGACGATGGCCGTCAGGTCGCCGATGGCAGCGTCCAGCGCCTTGGCGTTCTGCAACGCCTCGCCCATGCCGATGTTGACCACGACCTTCTGGATACGCGGCACCTGCATCGGGTTAACGTATTGAAACTCGCCCTGCAAGGCAGGGACAACTTCCTTGCTGTATCGATCCTTTAGTTTCGGCATACCTATCGGCCTCACTCAATCGTCGCGCCGCATTTCTTGCAGCGCCGCAGCTTCTTGCCGTCCTCAGCAAACTCGTGACCCACCCGGGTGGGCTTACCACAGCCGGGGCAGACCAGCATCACATTGCTGATGTGGATCGGCGCCTCGCGCTCGATCCTGCCCGTCTGCGTGCGGACGTTGCCTGTGCGCCGCTGATGCTTGATGATCAAGTTGACGCCAGCCACGATCACGCGCACGTCGTCAGGGTTGGGCTGGCCCTGCTGTCGGCCGGCCAGGCGGCCACGCAACACGCGCTTCACCTCGCCGCGGTCGCCTTTGTTCTCACCGCTGACGACCTCAACGGTATCACCTGTTTTGATGTGCATCACAACACCTCGGGGGCCAACGAGACAATCTTCATGTAGCCCCGCTCGCGCAGTTCACGCGCGACCGGGCCAAAGATGCGTGTGCCCTTGGGATTCTTGTTGTCGTCGATAATCACGGCCGCGTTATCGTCGAAACGGATGCTGCTGCCATCCCGCCGGGAGTACTCCTTGGCGGTGCGCACGATGACGGCCTTGACGATATCGCCCTTCTTGACCGAGCTGTGCGGCGCAGCTTGCTTGACCGTGGCGATGATGACATCGCCGACGTGTCCATAGCGTCGTCGGGTGCTGCCGCGCACTTGAATGCACAGCAGTTCCTTGGCGCCGGTGTTATCGGCAACCTTGAGCCGGGTCTCTTGTTGGATCATTGCTCAAACTCCTGTTAGGCCTCGACATGCTCCAGGATAGCGTCCACGACCCAGCGCTTGCGGCGGCTCGTCGGCCGCGCCTCAGCGATGCGCACCACGTCGCCCACAGTGCACTGATTGCTCTCGTCGTGAGCCATGAACTTGCGGTGGCTGCGAATCACCTTGCCATAGATTGGGTGGCGAGTTACCTGTTGGATCTCTACCACGATCGATTTGTCCATCTTGTCGCTGGTGACGCGGCCGACCAGAACTTTTCGTTGCTCGCGCATCGTTACTTCTTCTCCTGAGCCATCCAGGCGGTGAGCTCACGCTCGCGCAGGACGGTCTTCAATCGGGCGATCTCACGGCGCAACTCGCCCTTGCGCGCTGTATTCTTCAACTGGCCGGTGGCGCGCTGGAAACGCAGGTTGAACAGCTCTTCGTAGACCTCATCCAGGTGCTGGCCGATCTCGGCCGTCGTTAAGCTTCGAATCTCGTAGGCTTGCATGATCAACCTTCTCCCAGAGTCTCGCGCTTGACGAATTGGGTGCGAATGGGCAGCTTGAAGGCGGCACGTTCCATCGCCTCCTTGGCCACATCCTCACTCACGCCGGCGATCTCGAACAACACGCGGCCCGGCCGGACGACGGCCACCCAGTGGTCCACCGCGCCCTTGCCGCTACCCATGCGGGTCTCGGCCGCCTTAGCGGTCACCGGTTTATCCGGAAAGACCTTGATCCACACTTTACCGCCGCGGCGCACATAGCGCACGATGGCGCGGCGGGCGGCCTCGATCTGGCGAGAGGTCATCCAGCAAGGCTCCAAAGCCTGCAAGCCATACTCGCCCTGGTTGACCGTGTTGCCGCGCTGGCTATAGCCGCGCATCCGGCCGCGGAATTGTTTGCGATATTTCGCGCGTTTTGGCATCAACATGGCACTACATTTCCTCTACTGCGGGCGAGGAGAGCTCGCCCCTACGTGGCTGGCGCTGGCACTGCCCGGCCCTGCCAGGACCGGCGTCTGCCGGACCAGCGCCCGGCATGGCTGCCTTGGGCCGGCCTTAGCTGCCAGCCTGAACGGGCTGGGGCGTCGGGACGGTCTTGCCGGGCAAAACCTCGCCCTTGTAGATCCACACCTTGATGCCGATGCGGCCGAAGGTGGTCAACGCCTCAGCGTGAGCATAGTCGATGTCGGCGCGCAACGTATGGCGCGGCACCTGGCCCTCGCGCTGCGTCTCCATGCGGGCCATTTCCGAGCCCGACAGGCGACCGGCCACGGTGATCATGATGCCCTCGGCGCCCTGGCGCATGGCGCGGGTGACCGCCTGCTTCATGGCGCGCTTGTGCGAGATGCGCTTCTCGATCTGCTCGGCGATGCTCTCGGCCACCAGATAGGCATCGGTCTCCGGCCGCGTGATCTCGGTCACATCGACCTTGACCCGCTTGTTGGTGACTTCCTGCAAATGGGTGCGCAACTGGTTGACGTTGGCCCCTTTGCGGCCGATGATGATGCCAGGCTTGGCCGTGTGGATCCACACATGGACGTAATTGCGCTGACGCTCGATCTCGACATTGGCAATCGACGCTTTGGGCATCTCTTTGCGAATCATCTCACGGATCATGCGGTCTTCATCCAGCAGATCGGTGTAGCGTTTCTTGTCAGAATACCAGCGCGCACGCCAGTCTTTGATTACGCCTAAGCGAAAACCATAAGGATGTACTTTTCGACCCAAGGTGTCCTCCTAGTCAGGAAAAGACTTCTCGTCACATCAGACGCGGCCCCGACAGAGCCATGGCCCTGCCATGCCAGCGCACGATGCCATTCTCACCTACAAGCGTTCCTCGAGCACCACCGTGATGTGGGATGAGCGCTTGAGGATCGGCTTGAAGCGGCCGCGGGCGCCAAAGCGACGCCATTTGCGCAGCGGGCCCTCGTCGGCGTAGATCTCGCTGATCCACATGTCCTCGCGCTCCAGACCCTCGTTCTGCTCCGCGTTGGCCAGGGCCGAGGCGACGACCTTGAAAACCTCGCGCGCGGCCGACTGGGGCATGAAGCTCAGATTGGTCAGAGCATCCTCGGCCCGCATGCCGCGCACCTGGTTCACCACCAGGCGCACCTTCTGCGCCGAGATGCCGACATGCTTGCGCTGCGCTTGCACCTGTGTCAGATTCTCTGTAGTCATAGTCTGTTCTCTGGTCTGCCAGGCTGTCAATCCTTCGCAGGACTGCCAGTCCGATGGTTAACGCCGCTTGGCCCGCTTCTCCTTGGAGATATGGCCCCGGAAGAAGCGTGTCGGAGCGAACTCGCCCAGCTTGTGTCCAACCATGTTCTCAGAGACATAGACAGGCACATGCCGACGGCCGTCATGCACCGCAATGGTGTGACCCACCATCTGGGGGAAGACTGTCGAAGCGCGCGACCAGGTCTTGAGGATGCGCTTCTCGCCGGTGCGGTTCATGTTTTCGATTTTCTTCAGCAGCTTCGGGTCAATGAATGGCCCTTTTTTGACCGATCTCGACATCTGTAAACCTCGTAGCTTGTGTGGGCGGCGCTCCAGGGCTGACAATCCCGCGCAGGGCTTGTCGCTCCTGGCGTGCTCTTACCGGCGGCGGCGG
The DNA here is from genome assembly GCA_014879765.1 of Anaerolinea sp. GTDB lineage: Bacteria > Chloroflexota > Anaerolineae > JAAEKA01 > JAAEKA01 > JAAEKA01. Next base: position 17,889 of record JACSRL010000329.1, read on the forward strand.
CGCGGGCTGCGGCGGCGCACGATGTATTTGTCCGTCGCCTTGTTGCGGCGGGTCTTGTAGCCCAGGGTCGGCTTGCCCCAAGGAGTTTTGGGGCCAGGCATACCGATGGGGGACCGGCCTTCGCCGCCACCGTGGGGGTGAGACGAGGGGTCCATGGCCACACCGCGCACCTCAGGCCGCCGACCCATCCAACGTTTGCGCCCAGCCTTGCCAAGCGTGATGTTGCTGTGGTCGGTGTTGCCCACCTGGCCGATCGTCGCCAGGCAGTTGATGTTCACCTTGCGCATCTCGCCGCTGGGCAGGCGCAGGGTGGCATAGTCGCCCTCGCGGGCCATCAACTGGGCCGCTGTGCCAGCCGCGCGGGCCATCTGGCCGCCGCGGCCCGGCTGGAGCTCGATGTTGTGTACCACGGTGCCCAGGGGGATGCGGTACAGCGGCAGCGCGTTGCCCACGCGAATGTCGGCGTTGACGCCCGACTGCACCGAGTCGCCCACGCTCAGGCCCAACGGAGCCAGGATATAGCGCTTGGCGCCGTCGGCATAGACCAGCAGAGCGATGCGGGCGGAGCGGTTCGGATCGTATTCGATCGAAGCCACGCGCGCCGGCACGTCATGCTTGTCGCGTTTGAAGTCGATGATGCGGTAAAGCCGCTTGTGGCCGCCGCCGCGATGGCGTACGGTGATCTTGCCGCGATTGTTGCGGCCCGACTGGCGCGCCAGCGGCTCCACCAGCGAGCGCTCTGGCCGGCTCTTGGTGAGGTCATCGAAAGTCAGCACACTCATACCGCGACGGCCAGGCGACGTAGGCTTGAAAACCCGAATACCCATGTGTATCTCCTCGTTCCGTGCTGAAGCGCCTAGACGCCCTCAACCCAGCTGATGCTATCGCCCTTGGCCAGCGTCACGATGGCCTTTTTCCAGGCCGACTTTTTGATGACGACGCGACGGCCGCGGCGACCGATGCGCGCCGGCATGTTGATGATGCGAACCTTCTCCACAGAAACGTCAAAGCTGGCCTCGACGGCATCCTTGACCTGGAGCTTGTTGGCCCGGCGATCAACCTCGAACGCGAACTGATTGTTCTCGTCCGCCTGAATGTTGGTTTTTTCCGTCATCAAGGGACGGCGTAGAACTTCTCGTACGTGCATGATCCAAATCTCCTACGCTTATCCCAGGATCCGCTCGATCTCGCTGATCGCATCGGTGGTCACCACCAGCGTCCGGTAGCCCAGCAGATCGCGCATGTTCAGGTAGCCGGCCTGCAAGGCCTTGACATCGGGCAGATTGCGCGCCGACAGCTCCACGTTGGCGTTGCGCTGCGGCAGCAAGATCAAGGCGCTCTGCTCGGCCTTGAGGTTGCGCAGCACCATCACCATCTCCTTGGTCTTGGGCTGCGCCAACGCCAGGTCCTGAACCACGATCAACTGCGCGTTGCCAGCCTTGGCCGAAAGGGCCGAGCGCATGGCCACGCGGCGCATCTTGCGCGGCATCTTCTGCTCGTAGGAGCGCGGCGTGGGGCCAAAGACAACGCCGCCGCCGCGCCAATGGGGCGCACGCGTGCTGCCCTGGCGGGCGCGGCCGGTGCCCTTCTGGCGCCACGGCTTGCGGCCACCGCCGGCCACCTCACCACGCGTCTTGACCTTGTGGGTGCCGCGGCGGGCGTTGGCCAGTTGCCGCACCAATGCCTGGTGCATGACTGTCTTGTTGATGGGGGCTGCGAAGATATCGTCGCGCAGCTCGATCTCGCCGACTTTATCTCCGGCCATGTTATGAACTGGTACTAGCATCTTCACTTACCCCTGTTTTCTCGCCTCGCGCACGATGACCAATCCGCCCTTGGGGCCAGGAATGGCGCCACGCACCACGAGCATGTTGCGCTCAGCATCGACGCGCACCACGGTCAAACTCTGCACCGTGACGCGCTTGTTGCCCATATGTCCAGGGCCTCGGCGACCTTTGAAGGTGCGGCCGGGGGTGGTGCCGGCGCCGGCGGCGCCGGGGGCGCGCACACGATCGGATGCGCCGTGGGTCTTTGGCTGGCGATTGAAGTGATGGCGTCGCACGCCACCCTGAAAGCCGCGGCCCTTGGAGGTGCCGGTCACATCGACCAACTCGCCTGAGGCGAAAACGTCGGCGTTCAGCTTTTGCCCGACCTCGAAGCCCCCCAGATCTTCTGCTTTGACAGGGAACTCCCGCAAGTAGCGCAACGCTGGAATGTTGTTGCGCTTGAGGTGCTGCAGTTCGCCCTTGGCCAGCCGTTTGGGCTTGGTCTCGCCAAAGCCCACCTGGATGGCGTTATAGCCGTCCACGCTCTCGCTCTTTTTCTGCGTGACGTAGCACGGCCCTACTTCGATCACCGTAGCCGGCACGACCACGCCTTCGTTGAAGACCTGGGTCATGCCGATTTTTCGGCCCAGCAAACCTCTCATGGTTTTCATTCCTTACTGGGGACTGCAGACTCTGGGCGAGTCTCATCATCCCACACGGCTCAGATGCACCGTTGCGGGCAGCCATCTTGCTGCACGCTACTGGCGTCTTGCCGTTACAGCTTAATTTCGATATCTACGCCGGCCGGCAGATGCAGACGCATCAGGCTGTCGATGGTCTTGCTGCTCGGCTCAAGGATGTCGATCAATCGTTTATGCGTGCGAATCTCGAACTGCTCGCGCGAATCCTTGTCGATGAAGGTGCTGCGCATGACGGTGAACTTCTCGGTGCGCGTGGGCAACGGCACGGGGCCGATCACGGTTGCACCCGTGCGCTCGGCCGCGTCCACGATCTGGCGCACGGAGTTGTCCAGGACCCGATGGTCGTAGGCCTTAAGCTTGATGCGAAGCGGCTTTTTTGCCATGGTTTTTCCTGCAATTATCCTGAGAAGGATGCCATCCTTTCAGAAAGGATGGCATCCTTGCTGTCTTAGTCTTAGCTTATCACCTGGGTGATGACGCCAGCGCCGACGGTGCGGCCGCCCTCGCGGATGGCAAAGCGGGAGCCTGCT
>JACSRL010000419.1 GCA_014879765.1 Anaerolinea sp.
CCCAGCGCGGTCGGACAGTTGGCAGTGAACAGTGAACAGTCAACAGTACACAGTTCACGTTTCACGTTTCACGTTTCACGTTTCATCGCCTACGGTTTGCTGCTCATCGGCCTCGCGCTGCTGGCGGCCGCGCTGCTCAGCCTGGCCGTGCCGGGGCCGTTTCATGCGTTGGGGCAGCGGGTGGTCGATTCGTCCGATCTGGCGCGGGCGGTCTTTGCCGGCGGCGCGGATTTCTGGGGCTACCAGTGGCAGAATGTCGTTCATCTGGGCCTCTTCACCCTGCTGGCCGGCCTCTGGCTGTTGACTGTCCTTCGCCGTTCAGCACGCCTCGCGATCGTTCAGCACGCCTCGCGATCGTTCAGCACGCCTCGCGATCGTTCAGCCTTCCTCGCGGCCGCGGCGCTGCTGCTTCTGCTGCTGGACCTCTGGCTGGTGCTGGGGCGCTTCAACCCGGCCGTCGATCCCAAGCTGCTGGCGGTGACGCCGCCCAGCGTGGCCTTTTTGCAGCAGGAGGCAGACCAGGCGCGCCAGGCCGGCCAGCCCTGGCGCATGAGCACCTTCGAGGGCGCGGGGACGACCAAGACCTTCAACGCCAACACCCCCTGGCTGCTCGGCCTGCAAGATGTGCGCGGCTACGACTCCATCATCCCCAAGCAGTACGTCGAGTTCATGCAGGCCATCGAGCCGCAGGGTCAACTGCTCTACAACCGCATCTCCCCCTTCTATGACCCGGCCAGCCTGGACGATCCGCTGACCGATCTGCTGGGGGTGCGCTATCTGGCCAGCGAGCTGCCGCTGGATGCGCCCGGCTGGGAGCTGGCCCACCAGGAGGCCAGCGGCCTGCGCATCTATCGCAACGCCGACGCCTTCCCGCGCGCCTTCATCGCCCAGGAGGCGGCGCTGGCCCCGGCCGGCCAGGTCATCAGCCGCACCCGCGCCGTCGATCTGCGCCAGGTGGTGGTGCTGGAGGAGGAAACGCAGCCGATCAGCCTGCGGGCTGAGCAGGACGGGGAGGCCGAGCGGGCCCAGCGGGCCGCGGCCAGCGGCTTCGAACGCCTGCCGGCCGGCTACAGCGGGCAAGTGCCGGCCGCCGAGCTGCCGCCCGCCTCTTCGCCGGAGCTGCGCACCGCAACCATCAGCAACTACGGCACGCGCGAGGTCTTCGTGGACCTGAACCTGAGCGACCGGGGCTGGCTGGTGCTGACCGACGCCTGGTTCCCCGGCTGGAAGGCCTATCTGCGCCCCTTTGGCGTCGAGGGGGAGGGGGTGGACGCCGAGGGCAACGCCATCGAGACCGAGCTGCCCGTCTTCCGCGCCGACGGCAACTTCCGCGCGGTCTACATTCCGGCCGATGGGCAGTGGACGGTGCGTTTTGTCTATTCGCCGCGCCCGGTGCAGTTGGGCATCTATGTCAGCTTCCTGGCGGTGATCACGCTGATGCTGCTGTTGGGCTGGTGGGCGTGGGGACGTTACTACCGCGAGGTGGAGGACGAGAACGCCGAGGTGCGCCGGGTGGCCAAGAACACCGGCGTGCAGATGATCCTCTCCCTGCTCAACCGCGGCATCGACTTTGCCTTTGCCATGCTGCGGCTGCGCATTCTGGCGCCGGTGGGCGAGGGCAGCTACGCTTTTGTCATCGCGATCTACGGCTTCTTCGAGGTGGTGGTGCGCTTCGGCCTGGGCACGCTGCTGACCCGGGATGTGGCGCAGAACAAGGAGGACGCCGGCCGCTATCTGGCCAACGTGCTGTCGCTGCGGGTGATGCTGTGGCTGCTGTCGCTGCCGGTCTTGCTCCTGGTGGCGGGCATCTACGCGGCCAGCGGCAACCTGTCGCCGCAGGAGGGGCAGGCGCTGGCGCTCTTCGCCCTGGCGCTCCTCTTCGCCACCGTGGCCGACAGCTTCAGCTCAGTCTTCATGGCCTACGAGAAGATGGAGTACCCGGCCGGCATCGCCACGGCCATTGCCACGGCTAAGGTCGCGCTGGGCGCGCTGGTGCTGCTGCCCCCCTTCAGCCTGGGCTTCGTCGGCCTGGCCGGCGTCAGCCTGCTGATGAACATGGTCCAGTCGGTCTGGCTGTGGGTGGTGTTGCGCCGCCAGATCCCCTTCCACCTGGGCGGGCTGGACCGGGCTTTGCAGAAAGCCATGCTGATCGCCAGCTATCCGCTGATGCTGAACCATCTGCTGGCCAGCATCTTCTGGCGCATCGATCTCTGGCTGCTCAAGCCGCTGGCCGGCACCGCCTCGGTGGGCATCTACTCGGCCGGCGTCAAATACCTGGATGGCTTCAACGTCATCCCCAGCTATTTCACCCTGGCCATCTTCCCGCTGATGAGCCGCTACGCCAAGGACAGCCACGAGTCGCTGGTGCGCGCCTATCAACTGGCCATCCGTCTGCTGGTGATGGTGGCGCTGCCCATCGCCATTTTGGTGACGGTGCTGGCCACGCCGCTGATCCGCATCCTGGGCGGCGCGGCCTTCCTGCCCGATTCGGCCAACGCCCTGACGCTGCTGATCTGGTCGATTCCGATGGGCTTCATCAACAGCGTGACCCAGTATGTGCTGATCGCGGTGGGGCAGCAGCGTTTCCTGACGCGCGCCTTTTTGATCGGCGTCACCTTCAACGTGACGGCCAACCTGGTGTTGATCCCGCGCTATGGCTTTGCCGGCGCGGCTGTGGCGACCATTCTCAGCGAGTGGATCCTCTTCTTTCCCTTCTACTATGCGGTACGCCGCCACGTCGCGTCGCTGCCCTGGGCCGATCTGGTCTGGCGGCAGGCCGCGGCCGCGGCCTGCATGGCGCTGACGGCCCTGCTGCTGCGCGGCCAGCCCTGGATCGCGGCCGGTGTCAGCTCGTTGGTCTATCTGGCCATCCTGGTGCTGCTGAAAACCTTCAGCCACCCGGACATTCAACGGGTGTTGCAGGTGGTACCGTTCTTCGGGCGAAGGGCGGTGAAGGTTGACGCCAGTCTGCCATGATGTTATACTCGTGACAGGAGACACGACATGCCAGTTATATCGATGTTCTACGGCATCATCAGACCTTGGTCGCCGGGCTACAGCCGGTTGAATAGGGTGGCCTGACGGGGAATTCTCCTGCATGGATCTGCGTAACATTTTCAACAGCGCCGAGGCGCTGCGCTTTGGCCATTGGCTGGGTCGCACCATGCCGGCTGGGCTGGGCTTTCGCCTGGCCGATGCGTTCACGCGCGGCCTGGCGCGGCGGCGCGATTCGGCGCTGATGTACACCTTGCAGGCCAACATGCGCATGGCGCTGGGGCCCGACGCCTCGGACGAGCAGGTGTATGCCACGGCGCGCGCCGCGTTGCGCCACGCCGGCATGTCCTATTTCGATCTCTATCACGCGCTGGGCGCGGGGCCCGAGGCCTTTCTGGCCGCGGTGGGCAGCACGCCGCTGACCGACTATTACCTGGACCGGTTGACGCGCGAGCAGCAAGGCGCGGTGATCGTCACCGTCCATATGAGCAACTTCGATCTGGCGGGGCTGGCCTTTGCCTACCGCGGGCTTTACCTCAACGTTCTGGCCTACGCCAACCCCACCAGCGGCTACGACTTGCAGAACAAGATCCGGCTGAAGGGGGGGATCAACCTGATGCCCATCGATGTCAGCGCGCTGCGCAAGTCGCTGGAGGCGCTGCGCGCCGGCCAGTTGGTGGTCACCGGCATCGACCGGCCCGATCCCTACGGCGGCGGTGAGATGTTGCCCTTCTTTGGCCGGCCGGCCCTGCTGCCGGTGGGCCATGTGCGGCTGGCCTTGCAGACCGGCTGTCCGGTGGTGGTGGCGCACTGTGAATACCGGCCCACCGACCGCAGCTACACCGTACACATCTCGCGCTGGCTGGAGATGGAACGGGTCGGCAGCCGGCAGGAGACCATCCTGCACAACGCGCGCCGGGTGCTGGCCGTGGGGGAGGAGCTGATCGCGGCCCGGCCGGAGCAGTGGCTGATGTTCTACCCGGTGTGGGGCGGGGAAGAGCTGGTTGAACGGCAGAGCAGGCCAGCGCAGGTCGAGTAGCTCGTACACCCACTGGGGTAGGTCGCGCGGGGCGACATGGTTGAACGGCAGAGCAGGGCCAGCGCAGGTCGAGTAGGGCCAGGCGGCGTTTGTCCCGCAAGGTACTTAAACGTGACCGGCTTCTGGGCGCTGAGAGCCGCCGCCTGGCCCGTACCGAGACCGGAGCGGGGCGCGCGGTGGATCCGCTCCGGTTTCGGTACACTGGATTCGGCTGCCCTCATGTGACGCGCGTTCCCTCAACCCGCTCCCCCCACTCCGGGGTGCTTCGCAATCAACCTACGCTAACCAACTCATTACCAAACACACTCAAACCGTAACTGCTCAGGCATGGCATTAGAAACCGGGTTTTTGTCTCACAGACCAAGGTCATGGCGCCATGAA
>JACSRL010000562.1 GCA_014879765.1 Anaerolinea sp.
CGCAGACTCCGGGTTACGAGTTACGCGTTACATTTGCGCACAAGTACCACATACGAGGACGACTCATGGCTACTAACGTGATCATGCCCCAACTGGGCGAATCGGTGGTGGAAGGAACGATTGGCCGCTGGCTGGTGCAGGCGGGCGACACCGTGGAACAGTACGCGCCCCTGCTGGAGGTGTCCACGGACAAGGTGGACACCGAGGTGCCGGCGCCGGCCGCGGGCGTGGTGCTGAAGCTCTATCACGCCGAAGGGGAAACGCTGCACGCCGGCACGGTGCTGGCCGTCATCGGCCAGCCGGGCGAGGCTGTGCCCGACGCGCCGGCCAGGGTGGATCTGCACGCGGTGGCGGAGCACGCGGACACGGCTGAGCCGTCGCTGGCGCGGCCGACGGCCGCGCCAGCCGCGCCAGCGCCGGCCGCGGCCCGCGATCTGGGCCGCATCTCGCCGGTAGTGGCGCGCATGGCCCGCGAGCATGCCATCGACCTGCAGCAGGTGACCGGCAGCGGCCGCGAGGGCCGCATCACCAAGCAGGATGTGCTGGCCTACATGGAGCAGCGCGACGGCGCGGCAACGCCGACGCCCGCGGCCGAAGAGGAGTTGCCGCCCTGGGAGCGGCCCGGCACCGGCGACCTGTTCAAGCCCACCGATGATCTGCCGCTGGCCACCAGCGCGCCGGCGCCGGCCCCGACACTGCCGGCCCCGCCGGCGCCTGCCCGGCCGGCCGCCGCGCCGATCGCGCCAGTCGCGCCAGTCGCGCCAGCCGGCGGCGATGAGCAACTGGTGCCGCATACCCGCCTGCGCAAGCTGATCGCCGAGCACATGCTGGCCAGCCGGCGCACCTCGCCGCACGTGACCACGGTCTTCGAGGCCGACATGAGCACGGTGGCGACGCATCGCAAGGCGCACAAGGCTGAGTTTGCCGCCAAGGGGGTGGCGCTAACCTTCACCCCCTACTTCATCCAGGCCATGCTGGCCGCGCTCAAGGCGGTGCCGCAGGCCAACGCAGTCTATCGCGAGGATGGCCTGCTGCTCAAGCGCCGCTACCACATCGGCATGGCCACGGCCATCGACGATGGGCTGGTGGTGCCGGTGATCCGCGACGCGGACGAGCTCAGCCTGCTGGGGCTGGCCCGCGCCGTCAACGACCTGGCCCAGCGCGCCCGCGTCGGCCAGCTCAAGCCGGACGAGATCCAAGGATCGACCTTCACCATCACCAACCACGGGGTCAGCGGCAGCCTTTTTGCCATGCCCATCATCAACCAGCCCAACGTGGGCATCCTGGGCGTGGGCGCGATCCAGAAGCGGCCGGTGGTGATCAGCCGCGGCCATCCGGTGGAGCCCAGCGGCGAGGACTATCTGGCCATCCGCCCCATGGTCTACCTCAGCTTCACCTTCGATCACCGCGTGCTGGACGGCGCCAGCGGTGACGCGTTTGCCAGCAAGGTGAAGCAGGTGCTGGAGGGGTGGAGGTGACAGAGGGAGGGCAAGAGGGGGAGCGCGGAGACGAGGCGGGCCGGCGTGCGGAATGGTTGATTGAGCTGGAAGATGGTATACTGCGCTGCTGACGGTGTAGGGATTCCGATGTATGATTCTGTCATCATCCGACATGAACCAACGCCAGGTGTCCAGTGCTGAAGAGAGCACATCGAGGTAAAAAGCAATGTACGCAGTGACTGAAAAGGATGCACAACGGAATCTTGGACGACTGATACGCCGTGCGGTGGCGGATGTTGAACCAACCATTGTCATTGGTGATGAAGGCGACCGAATCGTGCTCGTGTCATTGGCTGAATTCAATGCCTGGCAAGAGACGCTCTACCTGTTGTCAAGCCCAGCCAATGTCGATCATCTTCAGCGCTCGCTTGCCCAGATGCGCGAGGGCAAAGTGCACTATCATGAGTTGATCGAACCATGAGACTTGTTTTCACAGATCTGGGCTGGGAGGATTATCTTTGGTTCCAGGACAACGACCGGCAATTGCTCAAGCGCATCAATCTGCTTATCAAGGATGCGTTGCGCTCGCCGGAAAGCGGCCTGGGTAAACCTGAGCAACTCAAAGCGAACCTTTCAGGTCAATGGTCACGGCGCATCGACACAGAGCACCGCCTGGTATATGCTTTTACCGAGACTGAATTGACGATCATTTCTTGTCGCTTCCACTATACAAGATAACACGACACAGTGCGAAGCACGTTCACCGAAGAAATTTTTGAGGATTCCCATGACTACCCAATTCGATGTTCTTGTCATCGGCGGCGGGCCGGGCGGCTATGTGGCTGCCATTCGGGCCGCCCAGCTTGGTTTGAAGACCGCCGTGGTGGAGCGCGAGGCGCTGGGCGGCGTCTGCCTGAACTGGGGCTGCATCCCCAGCAAGGCGCTGCTGCGCAACGCCGAGCTGCTCAACATCATCCACGAGCAGAGCAAGGAACTGGGCTTTAGCTTCGACGGCTTCAGCGCCGATTTCGGGAAGGCCTACAAGCGCAGCCGCCAGGTCTCCCAGCGCCTGGTCAAGGGCGTGGGCTTTCTGATGAAGAAGAACAACGTCGAGGTGATCACCGGCGCGGCCCGCCTCGTCTCCCCCACCAGCGTGGTGGTCGAGCCGGGCGGCCAGACGGTCGAGGCCAGGCATATCATCCTGGCCACCGGCGCGCGCAATCGCACCTTCCCCGGCATGGAGACCGACGGCCAGCGGGTGCTCGGCTATCGTGAGGCCATCGTGCTGGAGCAGTCGCCCAAGAGCCTGGTGGTGATCGGCACCGGCGCGATCGGCATGGAGTTTGCCTATGTCCACAAGGCCTACGGCGCCGCAGTGACCCTGGTCGAGATGCTGCCCCGCATCCTGCCGCTGGAGGATGAGGAGCTCAGCCAGGAGCTGGCGAAGCTGTACGGCAAGATGGGCATCGACGTGCGCACCAACACCCGCGTCGAGCGCATCGAACACACCGCCGACGGCGTGCGGGTCCACGCGCTGAACGCGGCCGGCGAGGCGGTGGCCTTTGACGCGGAGAAGGCGCTGGTGGCCGTGGGCGTCCAGCCCAACGTAGAGAACCTGGGGCTGGAGGCGGTGGGCGTCAAGACGCGCAAAGGCGGCTTCGTCGAGGTGGATCAATTCATGCGCACCAACGTGCCCGGCATCTACGCGGTGGGCGATGTGACCGGCAAGCTGATGCTGGCCCACGTGGCCAGCGCCATGGGCATGGTGGCGGCCGAGCAGATCGCCGGCCAGGAGACGCAGGGCTTCAGCGACGACGACTATCTCTTCATGCCGCGCGCGGTCTACTGCCAGCCGCAGGTGGCCTCCATGGGACTGAGCGAGAAGCAGGCCGTGGAGCGCGGCTACGAGATCAGCGTCGGCCGCTTCCCCTTCATCGCCAACGGCAAGGCGCTGGGGTTGAACGAGAAGAACGGCTGGGTCAAGGTGATCGCCGACCAGCGCTACGGCGAGATCCTGGGCGTACACATGATCGGCCCTGAGGTCACCGAGCTGCTGCCAGAGTTCGTGCTGGCGCACAACAACGAGCTGACCGCGCACGAGATCGCGCGCAGCGTCCATGCGCACCCGACGCTGTCCGAGGTGTTGATGGAGGCTGCACACGGAGTGGATGGGCAGGCGATCCACATTTGATAGGTTAGAGACGAAGAAGATGAGCACAGTTGTGACGGTTACCTTCGACGGACGCGCATTGCTTCCGGAATCGCTGCTTGACTTGAAGCTGAACACCCAATACGTTGCCACTATCGAACCTCTCACGCTCGCTGAAGGCAATGCATGGGACGTGTTAGAGACTATGATTGGTATTGTTGACGCGCCTGAGGATTGGGCTGCTGAACACGATCATTATCTCTACGGCACGTCCAAACGTGCAGACAAGAAAGAAGCATGAACACGGAGCTCCTCTTTCTTGACACAACCTTTGTTCAGGCATTGCTCAATCGACGGGACCAGTATCATACACAGGCAAAGGGCTTGCTGCCACGATTGCGCAACGCACGTGAGGTCTGGGTGACTGAGGCGGTTCTGGTTGAAATCGGCAATGCCTTGAGTAACCTGGATCGTTCAGTCGCAGTTCGATTCATCGCAGGATGTTACAAGACTGCTAACATTCATGTGGTTAGCGTCGATACACAACTGCTCAAACGCGCGCTGCACCTTTACCAAGATCGGCCGGACAAAGGTTGGGGGTTGACCGACTGCATCTCGTTTGTCGTAATGAAGGAGCATAATCTGAGGACAGCCCTGACGGCTGACGATCACTTTCGCCAAGCTGGCTTTCAGATCTTGATGTAAGACCGTAGGCCACTTGTTTGTAGCTTCTTCGTAACTGTTCAGGTACCGGGCACTTGCGCTTGACTTCGTAGCGTGAATTGGCTTCACGTGTCGCATGGCAAGCGTAGATGCTAC
>JACSRL010000081.1 GCA_014879765.1 Anaerolinea sp.
AACGGGCTAACCTGTGTCAGACACGTTTTTAGCCCCGTTGACGGGGCGCCGTGTTGTAGCCGGGCGATTTATCGCCCGGCGGGCCCGCATGACGCACAACTCGCCGCATGCGGCTATTGCCGGATCATTTTCTTAAGGTTCATCAACCTCCGGCTCTGGCGTTCAGCCAACTGGCTTCAACCTCCGGCTCCGGCTGGTTCCAGCGGCTGAGGCCGCTTCGTGCTGTTCAGCCAGATGGTTTCAACCTCTGGCTCCGGCTCCGGCACTCTCCAGCGGCTGAGGCCGCTTCGTGCTGTTCAGCCAGATGGTTTCAACCTCTGGCTCCGCCTCCTGGCCGCCAGGGCCGCAGGCTATTGAGGGTGGCCAGCACCCACGAGCCGTTGTTGATCAGCATCGGCGTCAGCGCGCTCACCGGGGTCAGGGCGCCGTAGCCGATGGCGGCCACATTGGTCGCAGTCACCAGGCGCATATCCTGGCGCAGCAGGCGCACAGTGTGGCGGGCCAAGGCCACGGCAACCAGCAGATCGCCCAGGTCATCGCGCGTCAGGGCCACGTCGGCGGCCGCGCGCGCCAGCTCGCCGGCGCTCTCCAGCGCCAGCGACACCTGCGCCTGGCGCATAGCCGCCACCGCGCCAATGCCATGGCCGACGAAGGCGACGGTGCGCCCATCGGCCTGCAACTGGCGCACGCTCTCCAGCCAGGACGCCGGCCCGGAGGCCGTGGGCTGAACGGCCTCCGGCTGGCTCTCCACCAGGCGCACATCCAGGCCCATCTCCTGGAGACGTTCGATCACGTCATCGCGTGCGCCCAGCGCGGCCCGGTCGATGATCCACGTGTCGGCCGCGGCCAGCATCTCCAGGGCGCGGCCGCTGCGGAACTGAATGCCCAGGCGCGCGGCCCGCGCGCGGGCGACAAAATAGGCGGCCGGCGAGGAGACGCGCATCCCCGTGCCCAGGTCCAGGTTGACGATGCCGGTGGCCCGCACCACGCTGCCCGAGGCGACGTAGACCGCGCCGCCGACCAGCAAGGTGGGCAGCACCGCCCAGTTGCCGACCATGCGGGCGTAGTTGCTGAGCCGGGTATCGGTCTCCGGCGCAGCCTGGAGCAACGCCACCGCCTGGCCGGCCGCCGTGTCGTGCCCGGTGCGCTGCGCCAGCATCTGCACGCGTCCATCGACCACCGCGCTGCCGGCGTAGAGGGTGTCGCCCGCCCGGCGCACCACGGGCGACGCCTCGCCGGTGACGCGCCGCTGATCCACCAGGGCGACGCCGCCGAGCACCAGGCCATCGGCCAGGATTGGATCGCCGCCGCGCAGGGTCAGCTTGTCGCCGGGCGCGATCTCGCTCCAGGCGCGGCGCGTCTGGCCATTGCCGTGTACACCCGGCGCCGACGGCGCCAGCGCCTGCTCCAGGCTGAGCTGCGCAGGGGGGCGGGCGGTCCAGTTGCGCGCCACCTGCGCCCCTTCGATCAGCGATACGATTATCGAAGGCGCCAGGAAGCTGGCCTGTGACACCATCAGGGCAATGGTGGTGGCGTCCAGCACCTCCACCGTCAGACGTTTCTCGCTGCGGATGCCCTCCATGGCCCTGACGACGATGGGCCGCGCGGCCAGCAACACCAGGCCGCCCATCAACACCGGCGACACCGCCAGGCCGGCCGCCATGCCGGCGCTCAGACCGAGGCTCAACGCCGGCAGCGCCATGGGGCGCAAGAGCGGCGGATGTTGGGCGGTCGCGGCCGCGCGCCAGCGGGCCGGCTGCAGCAAGGCTTTGGTCCGCGCGAGCAGGGTCGGCCCGGCCGTCTCGGCGACGACTGCGGCCTGCGGGGGGCTGGACGTTGCCGCGGCTTCTTCGATGCCGATGGCGGTGTGGATGCAGGCCACGAGCTGCGCCACGATCTCGCCGCCCGGCTGGGCGCCGGCCGGCCATCTCAGGTATTCGACCACCAGCGAGCGGGAGCTGGCGCTGGCGCGCACCCGCTTGACCTGCGGCAGCGCCATGAGCTCCCCGGTCAACCGCTGTTCCAGCGCGCGGTCGTGGGCAAGGCGGGGAACGGTGAAGCGGATGCGCCCCGGCACGTGATGAACGACCTCGCAAGCCACCGTCCGTTCTGGCTGCGGCGCAGCGGCGGCGTGGCCGTTCTTGCCATTCAAGCCCGGCTTGCCCAGCTTGCCCAGGTTGAACCCGTCGGGCAGCGCGTCGGGCAGCGGGATGTAGCGCCCGTACCGGGTCTTCTTGGCCACCAACAGGGCGGTCATGGTGGGTGAAAAGGTGGCGTAGAGACGCGTGAAACGCACGGCCGACTTGTAGAGCTCGGACGGCTCGTTGGTCGGGTCAGAAGCCGCAGCTTGGGCGCTTCCATTGGCGGGCGCAGGGATCAGCCTGGCGGTCATGGCCGGGTCCCCCTGCGGCGACGCCTGGCGCTGCCGCCCGCTGGCCGGGAGATCAGCGGGCGCAGCGAGTTTGCGCCCGCGGCCAGCGCGGCGCCGTCGCTGATCAACGACGCGCCCACCGGCGTCAGCAGGCCCATGAAAGCCAATCCCAGGCCGATGGTGTTGGGAATGCGGATGATGCTCCAGTTCTGGCGCACCAGGCCCGCGCCCTCGCGGGCGATGCTGATCGCATCCAGCAGCTTGCGCAGATCGCCCTGCAAGAGGACCACGCCGGCCGATTCCTGCGCCAGCGCCGTGCCGCCGTTGACGGCAATGCCCACCTCGGCCTGGGCCAGGGCCGGCGAATCGTTGATGCCATCGCCCACCACCGCGACCTTGTAGCCCTGCGCCTGCAAGGATTTGACGGCCGCCAGCTTGTCGCCGGGGAAGACCTCGGCCACCACCCGCTCGATGCCCAACTCTCGGGCCACGGCGGCGGCCACCGGCGCGCGGTCGCCGGTCAACATAACGATCTCCTTGACGCCGTTCTGGCGCAGCGTCTGGATCACCTGCGCGGCTTCGGGCCGGATGGGGTCGGCCAGGCCCAGCAGGCCGATCAGTTGGCCGTCGGCGGCAATGCAGAGGGGGGAGCTGGCGGCGGCCTCGATGCGGCGCAGGCCCTCCTCGGCGCGCGGGTCGAAGGGGATCCCCTGGCCTTGCAGGAAGCGGCGACTGCCCACCAGCACCTGTTGCTGGCCCACGGTGGCCAGCACTCCCTGGCCGACCTGGTATTCGAAGTCGCTGCGCTGGGGGACGGTCAGGCCGCGGCCAGCCGCGGCCTTGACCACCGCTTCGGCCACCGGGTGCGTCAGATAGCTCTCTGCCGCCGCGGCCAGCGCGATCACCTGGTCGATCTCCAGCGCCGGGTCCAGCGCCAGCGCGTCGACCACATCGGGGGAACCGACGGTCAGCGTGCCGGTCTTGTCGAATACCAGCGCATCGATCTCGGCCAGTTGCTCCACGTGGCGGCCGCCGCGGATCAGGATACCCTGGCGGGCGGCCTTGGTGATGGTGCTCATGATGGCCGTGGGCGCGGAAACGCGGAAGCCGGCTGCATAGTCGAGCACCAGCAGGGTGATGGCCTGATTGAAGTTGCCCATCAAGGCCAGCAGCGCGGCGCCGGCAAAGCTGAACGGCACCAGCCGGTTGGCCCATTTTTCGGCGTAGTCCTGGGCGCGTGTGTCGAAGACCGGCGCGTTTTGGACCAGTTGCACGATCTGGGCCACCTGGGTATCCTGGCCGACGCGCGTCGCCTGCACCCGCATCTCCCCCTCGGTGACCACCGTCGCGGCGAAGACCTCGTCGCCGGCGCTCTTCTCCACCGGCATCGACTCGCCGGTCAGCGCGTGTTGATCCAGCAGCGCCTTGCCCGTCTGCACCACGCCATCCACCGGGACGCGCTCGCCGGGGAAGACCAGGACCAGCTCGCCAACCGTCACTTCCTGGGCCGGGATGGAGATGATCTGGCCGTCGCGCTCCACCCAGGCCAGGTCAGACATGTAGTCCAGCACGTCGCTGAGCGCCTTGCGCGCCCGCTCCTGCGTGCTGTCGCGAATCCAGTCGGCGCCGGAGAGCAGGACGGTCACGAAGGCCGCCTGCCACACCACCCCGGTGGCGGCCAGGAGGGCGATGGCGGTGGCGTCGAGGGTGTCCACGGTCAGGCGGCGCTGGTGGACCAGGGTGTGGTGCGCCTTGCGGAAGATGGACCAACTGCTGACGGCCAGCAGGCCGTAGGCTACTGGCGCCATCATGGGGCCGCCCAGGAGGGCCAGCGCCAGGGCCGATCCGGCCAGCGCCACATCGCGCTGGGATTTGGCGATCTCGCTGTGCTCTTCGTCCGGCGCGGCCTTCTGGGCCGCGACCCACTGTTCGATGTCGAGCGGGTCGGGGTTGTAGGCCCTGGCCAGGGTGAGCAGCGAGGCCGCGGTCCACACGCCAGGATCGTGCGAAATCACCAGGCTCTCTGCCGCGGGG
>JACSRL010000564.1 GCA_014879765.1 Anaerolinea sp.
TCCGGCTCCCTCTCCCCCTGGGAGAGGGGTGGGGTGAGGGAAAACGCCGCGCCGCAGCAGATTCGCCACCCACAGCCGGCCAAACGGCTCCGACGTGCCCTCGATCAGCAATCCACCGGGCAGCAGGCTGCGCGCCATGGTCTGCCACGCCGCGGCCACCTCGCTCTCCTGGTACTGGCGCAGGACATTGAACGCGCGGATGGCCCGCACCGTCTCCATCGTCCCGTCCGTCCGCGGCTGCAGCGGCAGGTTGAAGCCTCCCAGGCGAAAGTGGGTCAGCGCATCGGCGTAGGGCAAGGCCGCGGCCACGCGCGCCGGGTCGATCTCCACTCCCAACACGGGCAGCACAGGATTGATGCGTCGCAGCCGCTGCGCGCTCTCCAGGGTCGTGGTCGGCTCGGCGCCGTAGCCCAGATCGACGAAGAACGCGCCGGCAAACGCGCCATCCTCCCGCCGCAGCAGCTCCGCATCGTAGAATGCCAGAAAATTGTCCACCCGCCGCAGCCGGTTGCACGCCGTCTTGCCGCGCGTTGGCTGACCCAGCGGCCGCCTGGGCAGGGCCAGGGGATGGCGCGGGGCGCTCATGCCACCCAGACTACGCGGCCGCTCTCGGCGGTGTCATAGCCGCCCAGCGCGTCGATGGCGTCGCGAGCTGCCGTGCTTTCCAGCCAGGCGGCCAGCCTCTGCACCGCCGGCTGCTCCCAGACCGTCGCCGGCATGGCCAGGTCGTAGCGTTCGCTGGCCAGGGGAACGAAGCCCAGCCCATGCGCCAGCGCGGCCGTCTCGATGCCCAGCCCC
The DNA here is from genome assembly GCA_014879765.1 of Anaerolinea sp. Taxonomy (GTDB): domain Bacteria; phylum Chloroflexota; class Anaerolineae; order JAAEKA01; family JAAEKA01; genus JAAEKA01. The sequence goes on from JACSRL010000564.1 coordinate 799, forward strand.
ACCTCGGCCTGGCCGGCAGCGATGGCCTCGGCAACGGCGCCGTGCGTGGTCACCTCCTGCTGGTAGCCAGCCAGAGCCACGGCGTCTACGCCGGCCGCCCGCAACTGGGCGTCCAGCCAGACGCGCGTGCCCGAACCGCGCTGGCGATTGATGAAACGCCAGCGGCCGCGGGCCAGATCGGCCAGGCCGGCGATGCCCTGCGGGTTGCCCGGCGCAGTCAACAGGCCCAGGCGGCGGTGCGCCACCGTCAACAGCGCGACCGACCGGCCAGGCAACACATGGCGCACGAAGGGCGCGTTGTAGCTGTCGCTGGTCTGATCCCACAGATGGCAGCCGGCCAGCTCGGCCTCGCCGCGCGCCAGCGCCATCAGGCCGCCCAGGCTGCCGCTGAAGCGCACAGCCATGGCCCAGCCCGGCGCGATCTGATCGAAATCAGCGGCCAGCATGGCGACGGCTGGATCGTGGCTGCCGGCAAAGCGCAGCGTTTGCGGCGTTTCAGGGGTGGGCGCATCGGCCATGCTTTGCCAGCGTTCCAGCGCCAGACGCAGGGCCTGCTCCACCTCGCCCGCGTCATAGCCGCCGGCCAGCATTTCCAGCAGGAAGCGCTCGGTGTGGTTGGCCAGCGTGGCGCGACGCAGCGGCGTGGCCGGGCCGGCCGGCGGCGCGCCCGCGGCCACGCGCGTGCCCTGGCCAAAACGTGTGGTCACCAGCCCCTCGCGCGCCAGCTCGGCATAGGCCCGCTGCACCGTGCCCACCGTACAGCGCCAACGCTCCGCCACGACGCGCAGCGAGGGCAATGTATCGCCGGCGCGCAGCGCGCCATAGGCGATTTCCTGGCGAACTGACTCGGCAATCTGAAGGTAGAGCGGGGTGCGGTCAGCTTCTGTGGACATAGCCAGCGTTATACAGCAGCAGGCCAGAATTGCCAAGTGGCCGGCTTGCCACAAAAGGCAAGCAGTGCTAAGCTTGGCGCACCCGGTGAATGGAATTCACCGTCTGAACGCACGAAAGCCCCTCAGGGCTTTGCGGCCCCATCCCCAGCGTCTGAGGGTGCCTTTGCGGCCTCATCCCCAGCGCCTGAGGGCGCCTTTGCGGCCCCATCCCCAGCGTCTGAGGGCGCCTTTGCGGCCCCATCCCCAGCGCCTGAGGGCGCTTCTTACCTTCAGCCAGGGATTTCCAATCCCTGGCTCTCCCACACCAGGAGCCACGACCATGACCCATCCCCTCACCCAGCGCCCCGCCTGGCAGGCCCTGGCGGCGCATTTCGACCAAATCCACCAGGTGCATCTGCGCACCCTGTTTGCCGACGATCCGCAGCGCGGCCAGCGGCTGACGGCCGAGGCCGCCGGGCTTTTCCTGGACTACTCCAAGCACCGCATCACCGACGAGACGCTGCGCCTGCTGCTGGCGCTGGCCGAGGAATGCGACCTGCGCGGGCGCATCGACGCCATGTTCCGCGGGGACAAGATCAACATCACCGAGAACCGGGCGGTGCTGCACGTGGCGCTGCGCGCGCCGGCCGGCCAGCACATCGATGTGGACGGCGTGGATGTGGTCCCCGACGTCCACGCCGTGCTGGATAAGATGGCCGGCTTCGCGCGGCTGGTGCGCGGCGGCCAGTGGCTGGGCTACACCGGCCGGCCGATCCGCAACGTGGTCAACATCGGCATCGGCGGCTCTGACCTGGGGCCGGTGATGGCCTACGAGGCGCTGCGCCACTACTCAGCTCGCACGCTGACCTTCCGCTTCGTCTCCAACGTGGACGGCACCGACTTTGCCGAGGCCACCCATGACCTGGACCCGGCCGAGACGCTGTTCATCGTCGCCTCCAAGACCTTCACCACCCAGGAGACCATGGCCAACGCACACACGGCGCGCGCCTGGACGCTGGCCGCGCTGCACGATGAGGCGGCCATCGCCCGCCATTTCGTGGCCGTCAGCACCAACGCAGCCAAGGTCGGCGAGTTCGGCATCGACACGGCCAACATGTTCGGCTTCTGGGACTGGGTGGGCGGCCGCTACTCCATGGACTCGGCCATCGGCCTCTCCACCATGATCGCGGTGGGGCCGGAGAATTTCCACGCTCTGCTGGCCGGCTTCCACGCCATGGACGAGCACTTCCGCACCGCGCCCTTTGAACGCAATCTGCCGGCGCTGCTGGGGCTGTTGACCGTCTGGTACAATGGGTTTTTCGACGCACAGACCGTGGCTGTGCTGCCCTACGACCAGTATCTCAAGCGCTTCCCGGCCTATTTGCAGCAGTTGACTATGGAAAGCAACGGCAAGCGGGTGACGCTGGCCGGCGCGGCCATCGACGACTACCAGACCAGCCCCATCTACTGGGGTGAGCCAGGCACCAACGGCCAGCACTCCTTCTACCAGTTGATCCACCAGGGCGTCAAACTGATCCCCTGCGATTTCATCGGCTTTGGCCATTCGCTCAACCCGCTGGGCAACCACCACGATCTGCTGATGTCCAATGTCTTCGCCCAGGCCGAGGCGCTGGCCTTTGGCAAAAGCACGGAGCAGGTGCTGGCCGAGGGCACGCCCGCCTGGCTGGCCCCGCATCGCACCTTCCCCGGCAACCGGCCCAGCAACGTCATCCTGGCCGAGCGGCTGACGCCGGAGATCCTGGGCGCGCTGGTCGCGCTCTACGAGCACAGCGTCTTTGTCCAGGGCGCGATCTGGGACATCAACCCCTTCGACCAGTGGGGCGTGGAGCTGGGCAAGGCGCTGGCCAACCGCATCACGCCAGAGCTGACCAGCGAAGCCGCGCCTGAGCTGAGCCACGACAGCTCCACCAACGCGCTGATCCGCCGCTACCGCGCCCTGCGCGGCCGCGCGTAGACAACATAGCATGGCAGCCAGGCCACCCATGAGCACCCAACCTGAGACCATCATTTTTCCCGACAAGGAACAGTTCATCGCCGGCGCGGCCGGGTTCATGGCCGCGCGGGCGGCGGAGGCCATCGCCGCGCGCGGCCGCTGGACCGTGGCGCTGGCCGGCGGCGGCACCCCCAAGCCGATCTACGCCCGCCTGGCCGAGGCTGGCTACGCGCAGCGCATCGACTGGACACGCGTTCACCTCTTTTTCGGCGACGAGCGCTGTGTACACCCCGACGACGCGCGCAGCAACTACCGCATGGCGCGCGCGGCGCTGTTGGATCACGTGCCGCTGCCGGCGGCCAACATCCACCGCATCGCCGGCGAAACGGATCCTGCGCTGGCCGCGCTGGCCTATGAGCTGGAGATCCAGCGTCTCTTCCGCGCTGCCGCGCCGCCCCCCTTCGACCTGATCTGCCTGGGCCTGGGAGACAACGGCCACACCGCCTCGCTCTTCCCCGGCACAGCCAGCCTGCGCGAGCAGGTCCGCTGGGTCGTCCCGCAGTACGTCGAGGTGATGCAAAGCTGGCGGGTGACCATGACCGCGCCGCTGATCAACGCCGCGCGCCACGTGGCCTTCTTCGTGGAGGGCGCGGGCAAGGCGGAGATGCTGCAACGGGTGCTGCACGGCCCCTACGAACCCGACGTGCTGCCCGCGCAGTTGATCCAGCCGGCCGGCGGCCAGTTGCACTGGCTGGTGGACGCGGCCGCGGGCGGTGGCCA
>JACSRL010000565.1 GCA_014879765.1 Anaerolinea sp.
GGGTTCCAGTGCCCCAGACCATTGTCGGCGGCCCCGGGCGGCACGCCCGGTTCCCCGGGCAGATCTGCACACCAGACCATAGGGACGTATTGAGTGTAGACGAAGTTGCCATGGTTGCCCCAGGTGTAGTCGTGCTGCCAGTCATACCACCACGAGCCGCGCAATCGGATCAAAAAGCCGCTCTGAGGATAGGCCTTGGATTTGCCTGTGCCTTTATACCACAGCCACTCGCCATTGGTGAGTACCAGGGGAAGATACTGGGAGCGCTGGGTGACGGCCTCTCCTGAGGCGGAAGGCGTGTTCGACGGGATGACGCCTTCGCCGCCCCTCGGCCGTTCGCCCTGGTAATAGCGCTGCCCCAGCACGTAAGCCTCGGTGGGATTGGTGATGTACTTGATCGGCTGGGGCGTGGGACGAGGCGGCGGCGTCCTGGTGAACGTCGGCGTGCCGCGCGGCGACGTGAAAGGCGGCCCTGGGGTCGATGTGGGCGTGCTGGTTGCGCCTTCCTGCGCCAACGCGGCCGGGTCAGGGGCGCTGTCCCATGTCGTCCAGACCAACAGCAGGGCCAGGCCAGCCAGCGCCGCCAGCGCTAACGCCGCCCCCCCCCCCCGCCTCTTGCGCCGTTCGATCAGTTGTGGGTCCATAGTACTTCCTCCTTCGTCGGACACGACCATGGCCCGCCCTGTTCAGTCGCAGGCCATGCAAGAAAACACCACCTGCTGCGATTGTAGCGGGTGTTCCAGTCGATGTCAAATGGGTGTGTTCAGGATTGGTTGAGCGCAGACCCTTTGGGTTTTGATGGTCGACCACGAATCGTCGCAAATGCAGTCACTCCGTCGATCACGAGTCGCCGTTAGCGCACGGAAACCCAAAGAATCTCAGCCCATGCTCTGGGCAGAAAACGCAGGGGAACGTAGTGACGCGGTCAAACGTCCAAGGCCAGGGAGCGTCTGCTCCCCTACGTCCCATCCCTGGCGCCAGGAGACTGCGCTATGACTTACCTCCCCACTGTCCTGCAACACGCCTCGAACCCTGAAGAACTGGAGCTTTCCTACCAACAGGCCGTCAAGGCCGGCGCCGAGGCCGATTTCGCCGCGGCCATCGAGAGCGGCTATGCCCAGGCCGGCGACAACCTGCTGCTGGCAGCCTGGCACTACCGCCTGGCCCACGCCGCGGCCAAGGTCAAGGGCCGCGTCATCGCCTGGAGCTGGGCGCTGCCCCTGGGCCTGCTCAACGGGTTGTTGCTCTGGCTGCTCTCCGACGACCAGCGCTTCAACATCAAGGTCGAGAACCCGCTGACCGGGCAGATGTACACCCTGATCCCGCTGGTGGCCCTGCTGGCCGCGCCCATCAGCGCCATGCTGATCACCCTTTTCCTGACCGCAGCGGGCGAGAAACGCTGGCCACGCGCGTTAGCTGTGGTGCTGGGCCTCGGCGCCAGCGCCGCCTATGTGCTGCTGCTTTTCCCCAGCCTCTGGCCGCGCGTCTTCCAGGAGCAGTACCTGGGGCTGATGGTGCTGCATCTGGGCCTGCTGGCCTGGGCCGGCGTGGGCATCGTGGCCCTGGCCCGGCGCGCCGACGCCCCTAATCGCTTCGCCTTTCTGGCCAAGTCGCTGGAGGCCTTCGTGGTGGCCGGGCTGCTGGCCATCGCCGGCGGGATCTTCACCGGCATCACCTTCGGCCTCTTCAACGCCCTGGGCATCCAGCCGCCCGACTGGGCCGTGCGTTTGTTCATCGCCGGCGGCGGCGGACTGATCGTCCTGGTGGCCGTCGCGCTGGTCTATGACCCGAAAAGCGAGCCCGCACAACAGCCCTTCGACGAGGGGCTGAGCAAGCTGGTGGCGCTGTTGATGCGCCTGCTGCTGCCGTTGACCGTCGCGGTGTTGCTGGTCTACCTGGCCTTCATCCCCTTCAACTGGCGCGAGCCCTTCGAGAACCGCGAGGTGTTGGTGGTCTTCAACGCCATGCTCTTCGCCGTCATCGCGCTGCTGATGGGCGCGACCCCGGTGCATGGCGGCGACCTGAGCGAACGCGGCCAGAGCTGGCTGCGCCGCGGGGTGATCGCGCTGGCCGCGCTGGCGCTGCTGGTCAGCCTCTATGCCTTGGCCGCCATCCTCTACCGCACCTCCATCGACCGCCTGACCCCCAACCGGCTGGCCTTCATCGGCTGGAACGTGGTCAACATCACGATCCTGGCCTTGATCCTCATCCAGCAGGCGCGGGCCGGGCGGGCGCGCTGGCTGGAGGGTGTACACCGGGCCTATTCCATCGGTGTGGTGCTCTACATCGCTTGGGCGTTGATCGGCCTGCTGGCGCTGCCCTGGCTCTTCCGCGGCGACCCGGCCCAGGTGGCCGGCCTGCCGCTGCACATCCAGGAACTGGCCTACGAGCGGGCCGAGCCGGTGTTGCTGAAATGCTCCAGCAGCCCGCACATCTACCTGCTGGAGAAGGGCCAGAAGCGCTGGATCCGGGACATCCCCACCTTCGAGGCCCAGGGCTACCGCTGGAACGACGTGCAGTACGTCGGCTGTAGTGACCTGCGCGCGGTGCCTGACGGCGAGACGATCCCGCCTGGCGCGGGCCCGCCGCCGCGGCCGTGAGGCGTGAAACGTGAAACGTGAGGCGTGAAACAGGGGAGCTACGTCAGTCCAGGCTGGCGACGACCGCGGCCAGCTCGGCCAGCACCATGGCTGTGGCGCCCCAGACTTTGTGGCCCTGGACCCAGTAGAAGGGCACCTGGCGCGGCTCGCCCTGGACCGGCCAGGTCTCCAGGTCAGTGTTGGCCTCGCCCAGGAAGTGGCTGAGCGGCGGCTCCAGCAGCTCGGCCACCTCGTCAGGCTGGACGTGAAAGTCCGGCCGGCGGGGCACATAGGCCACATGCGGATAGATGCGAAAATCGCTGGGGGGGATGTAGAGCGGCGTGAGATCACCCAGCAGACGCAGGTCGATCTCGCAGACGCCGATCTCCTCGCAGGCCTCGCGCAGGGCCGTGTGCGCGGTGGAAAGATCGTCGGGATCCACGCTGCCGCCGGGCAAGCTGATCTGGCCGCGATGGGTGCCCACGGTGTCGGTGCGGCGGGTGAGCACCAGATGCAGCTCGCCGCCAGGCCCCTGCGGATAGAGCAGGATCAGCACGCCCCCCTCCCGCGGCCTGTGGTCGGGGGTGGGCGGGGCCAACGGCCGCGGGATGGGCGCCATGCGCACCATGGCCGCCAGACCCGGCAACGGCTGGCGCAGCGCGCGCTCGATCTGTTCAATGGTCAACATGGGGCCATTATACCGCCAGCGCGGCAATCCCCCAACCCGCCGCGCCCATCAGGCCACCACCATGCGCACATCCACCGCCAGCGCGCCCTGGCCGGCCGGATAGACGAGCAAGGGGTTGACGTCGATCTCCTGGATTTCAGGGTGATCCAGCGCCAACTGCGCCACCCGCTCGATCACCGTGGCCACCTCGGCGCTGTCGGCCGGCTGCTGGCCGCGCAGCCCTGCCAACAGCTTGCCGGCGTGGGTCTCGCCCAGCATGGCCAGCGCCTCGGCCCGGCTAAAAGGCGCGACGCGGAAGGCCACCTCCTTGAACAGCTCCACGTAGATGCCGCCCAGGCCAGCCATCAGCAGCGGGCCGAACTGCGGGTCGCGGCGCATGCCCACGATCAGCTCATGGCCGGGCGGCGCCATCTGCGTCACCAGCGCGCCCTGGACGCGCGCGCCGGGCTGGCGCTGCTGCACACGGGCCAGCATGGCCTCGAAGGCCGCCTGCACGACCGCGGCGTCGGCCAGCCTGAGCGCGATGCCCCCCACCTCCGACTTGTGGAAGATGTCGGGCGAGACGATCTTCAGCGCCACGGGGAAGCCGATCCCGGCCGCGATCGTGGCGGCCTCCTCGGCTGAGCGCGCCAGCGCGGCGGCCGGCTGGGCAATGCCATAGGCCGCCAGGATCGGCCGCGCCTCGGCCTCGCCGAGCTGGGTTTGACCCCGGGCCAGCGCCTGCGTCAGTATCTCGTGGACCGTGAAACGTGAAGCGTGAGGAGAGGCCGACACACCGTCAGTTTCCTGACTTTCCAATCTGCTCTGGACCTGGGCATAGCGTCCTAGCGCGCCCAAAGCCCGCGCGGCCTGTTCGGGAAAGATGTAGCTGGCGATCTGATGCTGGTGCAGCACGGCCATCGGCTGGCGCACCACCTCATCGCCCATGAAGCAGGCAACAACGGGCTTCCCGCCGGTCGAGTAGGCGTCCTCGCCGTACCGAGACCCCTGCGCCTCGTTGGTCGAGTAGGCGTCTGCGCCGTATCGAGACCCCCGCGCCTCGTTGGTCGAGTAGGCGTCTGCGCCATATCGAGACCCCTGCGCCTCGCCGGTCGAGTAGGCGTCTGCGCCGTATCGAGACCCCTGCGCCTCGCCG
>JACSRL010000363.1 GCA_014879765.1 Anaerolinea sp.
CGAACAACGCGCCATCGCCCACATTCTCGGCACGCTGGACGACAAGATCGAGCTCAACCGGCGCATGAACGAGACGATGGAGGGGATGGCGCGGGCCATCTTCAGGAGCTGGTTCGTGGACTTCGACCCGGTGCGCGCCAAGATGCGAGTAATGGTCAAACGAATTCTGCGACGTTACGGCTATCCCCCCGACAAACAGGAAAAGGCGACGCAGACGGTGTTGGAACAGGCTGAGGTGCTGGCCAGGGAGTGGACAGTCGCTTGACCCAGCCGCGCCGTTTCAGTCATGGCTAAGGGCTGTGCGCCAACCATGCCTTGGCCGCGCCTGCCAACGACGCCAACGGCGTCTTCTGCACCGTGCAGTCGGGCAGCGACTCCAGAAAGAGCTGGCCGTAGCGCTTGGTGATCACCCGGTTGTCCAGAATCACGCAGACGCCGCGGTCCTGGCGGCTGCGGATCAGCCGGCCAAAGCCCTGGCGGAAGCGCAGGATGGCGTCGGGCACGGAGTATTGGTAGAAGGCATCGTCGAAGGTCTCGGCGCGCGCGGCCACCACCGGGTCGTTGGGCACGGCAAAGGGAAGCCGCACCAGCACCAGCCCGCTCAGCGCCGCGCCCACCACGTCCACCCCCTCCCAGAAGCTGCGCGTGCCCAGCAGCAGCGAGCGCGGGGTGTTGCGGAAATTCTCCAGCAATTGGCGCCGGCTGCCGCCGCTGCCCTGCTGAAAAAGGGTGATGCCGGCCGCGGCCAGCCCCGGCCCCAGGGCCTCGGCCGTCTGGCGCAGTTGCTGGTTGGCGGTAAACAGGGCCATGGTGCGGCCATCCAGCGCACGCGCCAGCAGATCGATGGCCTGCTCCACCTGGCGCTGGAAGGCGGGGCCGTTGGGGTCGGCCATGTCGGTGGGCACGAAGACCAGGGTCGAGGCCTGATAGTCGAAGGGGCTGCTGACCGCCTGGGTGCGCGCCTCGCGCGCGTGCAGCCGCTCCTGAATGTAGCTGTAGCTGCCGGCCGTGCGCAGCGTGGCCGAGGTCAGCACCACCGTGTCCTTGGCCATGAACAGGTGCTGCTCCACCAGCGGGCCCACGTGCAGCGGCGCCATGTGCAGCGACAGCGTGCGTTCGTTGCCGTTGACCTCGGCCCAGTAGATGCCGTTCTCGTCGGGCTGGCCGATGGCCGCGTGCATCTGGGTGTAGGCATCGCTGAACTGGCTGGCCAGGCTGGCCATGTCGGCGGTGACATCGTCCAGGCCGGGCGCGCCGCTTTCGTTCAGCTCGCCCAGCCCCTGGCTGAGACTCTCCAGCGCCTGCGCCAGCTCGTACAGCGGGCCGGAGACGGTATCCCAGGCGATCTCCACCTGGGTGTAGCCGGGCTGGCTGCGCACCTTGCGCTCCAGTCGCACCCGCAGGCCATAGGGGCCCACGGCCGTCTGGTCGGTGGTCAGGAACTCGCCCAGCACGGCGAAAAACTGGCGCAGCAGGTCACGCACATGCTCGACGCCCCGCTGGGCCAGCAGAATCTGGCGATCGAGCGCCTGCTTGTTGCTGGGGGCGAGCCCCGCCTTCTCCAGGCGCCGCCGCACGTCGTAGAGGATGCCGCTGCGGCCCTCCCCGCCTTCGGGATAGACATCGTGCAGCATCCGCTCCAGCATCGGCTGGCTGGTGCTGTAGCCCAACTGCCGCGTGGTAGCGTCCTCCAGGTGATGCGCCTCGTCCACGATCAGGTGGCGATAGTCGGGCAGCACCCGGTTGCCCGCGGCCACATCGGCGAGCAGCAGGGCGTGGTTGGCGATCAGCAGATGGGCGCTGTCGGCCTGGCGGCGGTTGTGATAGTAGAAACAGCGCACCCCGCGGCCGGTCTCGCAGCGCTCCGGGGTGCAACTGCCGCTCTCCGCGGCCAGCCGCGCCCAGACCGCCTCCTCGCGGCCGCCCCAGAGGAAGATCTCGGCCCGGTCGCCGGTGCTGGTCTGCGCCAGCCAGACCAGCACCCTGGCCAGCACCCGCAGCTCCTCCTCGCCCAGATCGGCGCGGCTGCGCATGATGTCCAGCCGCCGCAGGCAGAGGTAGTTGCTGCGCCCCTTGATCAGCGCCACCCGCAGGCCGCTGGCCTGATGGGCGAACTGCTGGAAACGGCTGTCGCCCTTGGCCGGCTGCTCTTGCAGGCGCTGGAAGACGGCCAGCAGGTCGGGCACGTCCTTGGTGTAAAGCTGGTCTTGCAGGTTGATGGTGTTGGTGCTGATCACCACCCGGCTGCGGTTTTGGATCGACCAGGCGATGGCCGGCAGCAGATAGGCCAGGCTCTTGCCGGTGCCGGTGCCCGCCTCGATCAGCAGATGATCGCTGTTGTTGAAGGCGTCGCCCACCGCACGCAGCATCTCCACCTGCGGCTGGCGGTGCTCATAGCCGGGCAACGCCTGCGCCAGCGGGCCATCGGGCTCCAGAAACGCGGCCAACAGATCCACGTCGATGGGCGCCGGCTGCTCCACCGGCATCAATTCAGGCTCGAATCGAAGGGAATGACGAAGCTCCGGGTTGAGCAGCGGCTCCAGCCCGCCGGCCTCCAGCGCCTTGCGTTCATAGGTCTTGAGGAAGACGCTGCGACTCGCCTCTTTCTCCGCCTCGGCAAAGAAGGCGCGCAGGCTCCAGTTGGTCTGGCTGGCCAGGCGGTTGATCTCGATCAGCGTGGCCAGGGGCAGCCGCGCGCTTTGCGCTTGCAGGGCGGCCAGCAGCAGCGCCGTGGCTCGGGCATCGTCCAGCGCGCGGTGCGCGTGGGACTGGCCCGCGCCGAATTCAGCCGCCAACGCGCCCAGGCTGTAGCTGGAGCGGCCGGGCAACACGATGCTGGCGATCTCGAAGGTGTCCAGGACCGGATTGGAGAAGCTGAGGCCGGCCGCGCGCACGAAGCCCAGGTCGAAGCTGGCGTTGTGGGCCACGATGGGCGAGCTGCCCACGAAGCGGCGCAGCGGGTCCAGCGCCTCGCGGATGGCGGGCTGGCCGATCAGGTCGCGGTCGGCGATGCCGGTCAACTGTGTGATGGCAAAAGAAAGCTTGCGGCCGGGGTTGACCAGCGTCGACCACTGATCGACGATCTCCCCCTCGCGCAGCCTGGCGCAGCCGATCTCGATGATGGCATCGCGCTGGGAATCGAGCCCGGTGGTCTCCAGGTCGATGGCGACGTAGCTTTGGGACATGGCGGTCTATTCCCCCAGAATGTGAGTGCGCAGCCTGGGGCCTTCCAGCCTCAGATCAAGACGATTGAGCACGTTGCGGCCGAGGAGAATTTGGGTGCTGGCGCGGTCCCCTGCCACATCAATACCAGGAAATACAAGCTTTCCAATGCGCAGATCGACCTCATATAGACCAACGGGCTGTTTTTGTGACCAAGGAGTTTTCAACACGGCGCGTTTCAGGTAGGGAGCGTTGAATAGTCGCAGCACAGATTGCGGCACAATTGTGAAGTCGGCGCCAGTGTCCACGATCGCGGAAAGAGGGCCATGCCAATCGCCGCTATCCGGCACGGCAAGCCAGATATCGACCATCGGCATCGGCGGCAGGTATTCGGAATCGTAAGCTTGAATCATGCGACACCGATCTCAATCTGAGGACTGCGCATCCAGAAGGTCTGAATGGGGTCATCCTCGACCAAAGTGAAGAAAACCGGGGTATTGCCATGCTGCTTACGAATCCTTCTGCGCAACGCCAACCGATCCATGTCGTGGTCTACCACTTTTCCGCCAAGCATGGCAATGTAACGCCCGTGATACTGCGCCAGCAGTTCGCTGTGCCGGCGTTCATAGATGCGTTGTTCCCGGTCGATCTGTGCTGCTTGTCGATCCCAATCGTTCTGCGCCTCATCGCCATTGCCGGCCGGCGCGGGAATCCTGGTCGCCAAAAACTGGGCAAAGTCCAGCACTTCCTCGGCGCGCGCGGCCGGCAGCCGGCGCACGGTCTGCAACAGCTCCTGTTCGATATCCTGAGTCATCGCTGTCATGGTATTCGCTCCTGGCCGCAACTTCTACCGCAGCCGCGCCTCATTTCGCAGCGGCATGACGCTATTATACCTGAAGACGTGCAGTCAGCCAAGCACGCGAGCTTTTGACAGGCCGTCCATCCGATGTTACACTGTCGGTACAAATGAACTTTGCCAGGGGAGCCGGGAAGCGCCCGGCTGAGAGGGTGGCCGATCTGCCACCGACCCTCTGAACCTGACCTGGGTAATGCCGGCGTAGGGATGTTTTCCAGCGCAGTACACGAGGCTGTTTGCCACCCCCAGGCAGACAGCCTTTTTGTTTGAGACGCTTCGATCCTGATCGTCAGGGCGTCCCGCCCGTCCTGGCCCGGCGAGACGCCTGGCCGATCAGGGTGCCCGGCGAGACGCCTGGCCGATCAGGGTGCCCGGCGAGA
>JACSRL010000569.1 GCA_014879765.1 Anaerolinea sp.
CGGCCATAGCTCCACTCGTCGTAGATGTCCTGCACGTCGACCTTGGCAATGCGCAGCCCCTCGGCCGCACGCCGGGCCAGCAGCGGGTCGATGGCCTCCCACAGCGAGGGGTGGACCACCGCGAGGTAGTCGGCCGCGTGCGCCGTCGTCCCCCAGGCCGACGGCGTGTCAGCCTCCACGGCCAGCGGCGCCCGCAACGCGGCCAGGCTGCTCAGGGCATAGCTGGGGCCGGGCAGGTCCGCGTCCCAGAAGCTGACGGCATAGCCGCCGCCGGCCGGCTCAGCCGCGCTGGTCAACAGCCGCACCGGCCGGTTGGCATCGCGCAGGTCGTAGACCCGCACCTCGGGCGTGCTGAAGCCGCTGACCCGCACCTGGTTGGCGCCGGCCGCCGTGCCGTCGATGAGGATGCGGTCCCCTTCGGCGTCGGCCAGCGCCGGATAGCGAACCTTGACCCAGTCGGGCGCGAAGGAGTAGACGGTGATGCCGGGCAACTGCGAGAGGGCGGCCACCAGATGCAGGCGGTTGGGGGAGCCGTCCAGGTGGGCGGCCGCGGTGGTGGTCAGCACCGTGGTGTAGGAGAGGCCCTCCCACTGATGCCGGCCCAGCGGGTGGCTGTTGAGGCGCAGCTCGACCGACTGGTCAGGCGTCTGCGGCCGGTCGGTGGCCCCTTGCAGCGTGGCCTCGATCTGCACATTGCCTGTTTGCAGCGCGTCGTCCAGCGCCAGGTCATAGCTGCGCGTCACCGTCAGCACGCCGGTGGGCAGGGCCGGGCTGAGCGGCGTGTCGAACCAGTGGTCAGCCTCCTGCGGCCGCGCGTAGTCGCTGCGGTATTCCCGGTTGAACTCCACGTGCAGGGTCTGGGTGATGGTGGTGACCAGCGGCTCGCTGCCGGTGGGGGTCACCGCGCGGCCGGCCATGCGCAGCCCGGCCGCGCCGCCGTAGGTCAGCCAATAGACATTGTCGCGCTGATAGCGCCCCTCATAGGGCTGGGCGTAGAAAACCACCAACTCACCTGGCTCGAAGCGGGCGTCCCCGTCGCCGACCAACTCGCTGGCCACCGGCTGGCCCAGATACCAGATGGCAAAGCTACTCACATCCGCGGTCGCCAGCGGCACGCCGGCCGCCTGCAGGTCGTCATAGCTCAGGCGGTACAGCCCGCGCTCGCCCGTGCGGATGCGCAGCGCGCCCGGTGTGCTGGCCGGCAGATTGGCCGGCAGGCTGGCGGCCGCGCCCTCCGGTTGGCTGGCGCTGTCGCCCGCCGGCTCCACGCTGATCTCGATCTGCACGTCAGGGTGATAACGCAGCGTGCGGGTCGCCGGGTTGACCTGGAAGGGGTAGACGGCCACGGCCAGCAGACGCCGGCCCTGCTGCCACTGCTCCGGCCCGGCCACCACCGGCGCGGCCGGGTAGAAGACATCCACCCCGTAGATAGCCGGATCGCGCCGCTGGAGGGTGGGCAGCGCTGCGGGCGCGCTTTCGCCGCGGGTCCAGCCCACCAGGTCGCCGGCCGCCGCCTGGGGCAAGGGCGCGGGCGGCACATCGACCTGCTGCGCCAGCAGCCCGGCGCCCGGCGTCTGGTAGCTGATCTGATACGCGCCGGTTGGCGGCAGTTCGACCACAGTGCGCCACACCGGCAAGGCCGGCGCGCCCGGCGTGGCGTCGCGGCCGTATCCTGGCACGGTGACGCCGTGCGTGTCGATCGAGTAGGCCGGCGTCTGGACGCGCAGCGTCGTCCGCCATCGCGCGGGTTCCTGGGCTGACGCCGGCAACACCGGCGCCGCCAGGCGCCAGAGCAAGACAGTGGCAATCAGGATGTAGGAACCCTGAGAAACCGGCGCCTGTCCAATCCGCATCACATCACCTTTGCGCAACACACTGGCGCAGAACCATGATGATAGACCAAAACCAGAACTTCCTCAGCCTCCTTGCGGCGGAGGGGTAATGCAGGCATCTCCGGACGCGTTGAACGGTCCCAACATTCCCTGAGGCGATAAGGGGTCGCTCGGACCGCCCTGGGCGCGCACTTCCAGATCACGCTCCAGCGTGATGCAGGGGTCCTCCCAGAGATTCTTGCCTTCAGACCCTGGAGTCTGCGATGAGATCGATGATGCTGACATGAAGCCTCTCCATTCCGAAATGACGAGTCGTGGAAGCCGCCCCTGCGCGCTGGGCGCATCATGCGGCTAGGAGTTGAATGGGCTGTCGCCTGCCGGTGGCCGGCAGCGGCAGCGCCGTCGCCTGGTAAGCGGCCCTGGCCTGCAACGGGGTTTGCGGCGCCGTCTGGCCGGGGTGCTGTTGCTCGTAGCGCGCCTGGGCCTGCCGGCAGGCCGTCGGATCCGCGCCGTACAGGTCGCCGTGCGCCTTCCAGGCCAGCCCTGAGCAGCGCCCCTGGCAATAGCCGTTGATGGGACAGACCTGGCATTCGGGCAGGTTGCCGTAGGTGTGCCGGGCGCGCAGCTCGTGCAGGACCGGCGCCGTGCGCCAGATCTCGCCGAAGGGCTGGCGCCGGATGTTGCCAGCCGAGATGCGCAGCTCGATACAGGGATAGACCTCGCCGTAGGGGCTGATCACACAGGAGGAGAGCCCCACCTGGCAGGTGCGGCTGGACGCGCCGCGCGCCGCCGGCTGAAAGGGCGTCTGGTCGGCCTGGTAGACGGCCGTCATCTGCTGCCGGCTGAGCTGGCGCTGGCCAGCCCGGTCCCGCCCGTGGTCGTCGGCCGAGACCTTGAGCACCTGCTCGTAGACCACCCCCAGCTCCTGCGCCAGGTCGACCATCTGTTGGCGCTCGGCCACGTTCAGGCTGAGCAGCAGGGTGTTGAGCTTGACCCGCACGCCGCGCGCCTGGAGCAGGCGCACGCCGCGCAGCACACGGGCCAGGGTGTTGCGACTGCCGGCCACCGCGTCGAAGGTGGCCTCGGTGGCGCCCAGCAGGCTGATGTCCACCTGCACCGGATCCAGCGCGGCCAGCCGGTCGGCTGCCGGTTCGGTGATCAGCGTGCCGTTGGTCTTGAGGGTCAAGGCGAAGCCCAGCGCCCGCGCCCGCGCCGCCAGGGTGAAGAAGTCGCGCCGGCTGAGGATCTCGCCGCCGCTCAGGGTCAGCCGCAGCACACCGGCCGCGGCCAGTTGCTCCAGCAGCTCCAGCCCCTCGGCCGTGCTCAATTCCGGCTCGGCCAGCGGCGCGTTGTAGCACATCACGCAGTCCAGGTTGCAGGCGTGGGTCATCTCCCACAGGGCGCTGAAGGGGGCCGCCTCCTGGCGCAGGCGCGCCAGCAAACTGTCGAAGGGGTCAGCCCCTCCGTCGGGTGCGCCGCAGGCGTCGAAGCCTCGGTCAGCAGGTTCAGGCGCGCTGGAGGAGAAAAGGGGAATGGCGGACAGCATGGCGGTCAGTTCCAGACGATCAGCTCTTTGGCAGCCAGGGTGTCGAGCAGTTCCAGTGTGGTGCGTTGCGCCTGGGCAGGGTCGACGTCGTACTCCTCGGTCAACACGGCGACGATCGCGGCCACACTGCGGGCGCCGTCAGCCAACTGCCAGATGCGCGAGCCCACCGGATTGAGCATGCGCACTTTGTTCTCGGCGGGTGTGATGATGACGGCTTCACCGCTGAAGACGCGCGAGGCCGTGCGGGGATGATGGGTCGGTCTGCGCTGCAAAGGGTCCACCATGGGCTGGAGGAACCTCCCATTGAATCTAAAGATGTTGCGCCAATTATACCCGCCGTCGTCTCGCTGTCAAACCTCCCCCAGCTCGGGCCGATCTCCGCTCCCCAGCTCGGGCCGGTCTCCGCTCCACAGCTCGGGCCGGTCTCCGCTCCACAGCTCGGGCCGGTCTCCGACCGAGCCTGCCAACTGCCCAACACGCTCAGGCCGGTCTCCGCTCCACAGCTCGGGCCGGTCTCCGACCGAGCCCGCCAACCGCCCAACACGCTCAGGCCGGTCTCCGCTCCACAGCTCAGGCCGGTCTCCGACCGAGCCTGCCAACTGCCCAACACGCTCAGGCCGGTCTTTGCGAAGCACCCCGGACGGGGCCGACCGAGCCCGCCGACTGCCCAACACGCTCAGGCCGGTCTTTGCGAAGCACCCCGGACGGGGCCGACCGAGCCTGCCGACTGCCCAACACGCTCAGGCCGGTCTCCGACCGAGCCTGCCGACTGCCCAACACGCTCAGGCCAGTCTCCGACCGAGCCCGTCAACTGCCCAACACGCTCAGGCCGGTCTCCGACCGAGCCTGCCGACTGCCCACGGGGATCCCAACCTGATGACACGGACGCGGAAAGCGCAGACGCGCGGAGTTCTGGCATGGCCGCCCGATTGTACGGCAAAGCGGCCTCTTGTCAAACGCACGCGGCCATGCTCACTGCCGCGGGCGATTTGGCATTTCATCGGCCATGATGCT
>JACSRL010000430.1 GCA_014879765.1 Anaerolinea sp.
ACCCTCGGATCGAGTAGGCGCAGCCGTAACGAGATCAACGTTTGGCCCGCCGGCTGAGCAGTTACTCCAAAAGTTCAGAGGTGGCCGAACGCGGGAAGCGTCGGCGATGTTCAAGGCTGTACGCTGTCGCCATGATACCACAGCATCGACTCGCCGCGCAATTCTCGCTATCGGTGCTCGCGGGTATAATGGCGCGGTGCGAATAGCCATGCTTTCCAAGGCGGTGATCGTCGGCGCCTACCAGCGCAAGCTGGAGGAGTTGGCGCGCCTGCCAGGGGTGGAGCTGGTGGCGCTGACGCCGCCGCTCTGGCGCGACAGCCGCGGCGAGACCCGCCTGGAGCGCGCCTACACGGCCGGCTATGAGCTGCGCGCCATCCCGATCGCGCTCAACGGCCATTTCCACACGCATTTCTACCCCCGGCTGAGCCAGGCGCTGGCCGACGCCCGCCCCGACCTGGTACACGTGGACGAGGAGCCGTACAACCTGGCCACCTGGCAGGCGCTGCGCTGGGCGGCCGGACGTCGCCGGCCCGCGCTCTTTTTTACCTGGCAAAACCTGCTGCGTCGCTATCCACCGCCCTTCGCCTGGATCGAGCGCTACAGCTATCGCCACAGCGCCCATGCCATCGCCGGCAATCAGGAGGCGCGCCAGGTGCTGCTGGCCAAGGGCTACGCGCGGCCGATCACGGTGATCCCCCAGTTCGGCATCGATCCGCAGCTTTTCGATCGTCATGCCCAGCCGCCGCTGGTTGCGCCTTCGCCAGCGCATCGCCTGACGGTGGGCTATGCCGGTGGCCTGGTGCCGGAAAAAGGGGTGGAGGACCTGCTGCACGCGCTGGCGATCGGGCAGGAGATGGCCGGTGCGGGGCCGGCCTGGCGGCTGCTGCTGGCCGGCGGCGGCGCCCAGCAGCCCGCGCTGGAGCAGTTGGCTGTGCAGTTAGGGCTGGGCGCTCAGGTGCGCTTCGTGGGACGGATCAGCTCCACCGACATGCCGGCCTTCTTTGCCAGCATCGATGTGCTGGCGCTGCCCAGTCGCACCACGCCGGCCTGGAAGGAGCAGTTTGGGCGGGTGCTGGTGGAGGCCATGGCCTGCCAGACGCCGGTGATCGGCTCCGACAGCGGCGAGATTCCCCATGTCATCGGCGACGCCGGACTGATTTTTCCCGAGGGGGACCGGCAGGCGCTGGCCGGCTGCCTGTTGCGCCTGGCCGGCGATGCGGCGCTGCGCGCGGAGCTGGGGCAGCGCGGCCGCAGCCGGGTCCTGGCGCATTTCACCCAGGAACGCATCGCCGCGGCCACCTATCAGGTCTACCAGCAGATGCTGGCCGTTTCCACCCCTGGTCAACCGCTGAGCGAAACCCCGTAGAATCGGAGAGCGCTCTGGATTGCCCGGACCAGAGCGCTCTCTCTATCGGAAAAGGAGGAGAAGAAGAGACTGATCATCTCTACATGGAGCAGTCTACCATGCAAACGATTTCAGTGCTGGACGTGAAACCTACGTTTGCCCTACGGTCGCCTGCTGTTCCTCTTCGTCGGTCGCAGGTGTCGTTTCTGCGACGATGGCGGCCGGTTGTTCATCGGCCGCGGGTGTGATGTCCTGGTCCGGCGCGCGGTCGTCCGGCGTCGCCAGTTCATCGGCGGCCGCGTCTGGCGTCGGGGCCTGGCCAGCCTCTCCCTGTCCGGCGCCGATGTGCAAGGTCTGCTGGAGCTGGCGGCGCAGTTCGGCAATGGTGTGCTTGCGCTCGGTCAGGCTCTGCTGCAACTGCGCCAGGCGTTCGTTGCGGTTGGCCAACTGGCTGGCCGTTTCGCTGAGTTTGCCCCGCAGGCTGTTGATCTCCGCCTGTTGGCGGTTGATCGCCTGGCGCAGCCCCTGGGCGTCGTTGCCCTCGGCCCGCAGGTTGGTGCGCAGGCTGGCGATGATCTCCTGGCTCTCGGCCTGCTCCTTCTGCACCATATCCAGCCGTTGGTTCAGCTCGCCGATCTGCCGATCGCGACGGGCGACCTGATCGCTCAGCTCCTGGGCGGCCTGCTGTTGCTCCTGGCGGGCCGATTCCGCCTGCTGTGCGCTCCGTTGCAGCAGCGCGATCTGCGCATCGCGCTCCTTGACCTGCTGTTCCAGCCGGCCCAGCGCCCGCTCCAGGTCGTCGCGCGCGCTTTCCATGCCCTTGACCTGGGCCTCGGCCGCGGCCCGCGCCTGCTCGCGCTCGCGCAGTTGGCCCTCCTGTTTGGCCAGCCGCTCCTTCATCTCGGCCGCCTCACGGTCGCGATACTCCAGGCGCGACTCGGCCTTGGTCGTCTCTTCGCGTGCCTTTTGCCGCTCCCGTTCCAGGGTGGCAACCTGGCCTTGCAGGCTGTCGGCGCGCGTCTTTTGCGGCTGGATGGCAAGAAAGCGCAGTGCCAGCCACATCACGACAAGGCCGGCCACCAAACCAACCACCGCCCACACGATTGGGGTCATAGCGTTCCTCCTGGCAGTACAATGCCGCAGACTGGTTTCATGGCCAGGGTTGCGGCGAGAGGGAAGTGCGGCCGGCGCCGAAGCGTTCAGCCGCGTCGATCAGCAAAGCAGCTACACTGTATCACCATTTCGCCTGCAAGACAAGTGCGGTATAATCGGCCATGACAGCATCACCCATCACACAACAAAGGCTCACCATGATTCGCAAAATTACCACCCTGGTCTACGCGCTGCGCGACGGCCAGGTGCTCATGATGCAGCGCCGCAAAGAGCCCAACCTGGGCCAATGGACCGCGCCTGGCGGCAAGGTGGAGCTGGACGAGTCGCCGGCCGAGGGAGCGGTGCGGGAGTTGGCCGAGGAGACCGGCCTGCGCGCCGTCGGCCGGCCGGAGCTGCGCCTGATCATCACCGAGACCTCGCCGCTGCCCAACTGGCAGTGGCTGATGTTCGTCTACCTGGTGCGGGAGTTCGAGGGGGAGGCGATATCCGATGGCCGCGAGGGGGATCTGGCCTGGGCGCCCATCGACCAGGTGCTGGCGCTGGACATTCCCCAGGCCGACGCGCTCTTCTTCCCCTATGTCATCGACGGCTCGCCGGGGCCGATCAGCATGAAGTTCGAATATGATGCGGACCTGCGGCTGCTGGACTGGCGGATCGAATGAGCGCGGCCGCACCGGCGCGCCTCCGTCCGGCCACGGCCACGGACAAAGGGATAATCAAAGCGACCCTGGCAGGCGATCGTCATGGTGTGGAGAGGGTGATGGGGCTACCAGCCATGTTCGCCGATCAGCGGCACGAAGGCCACCGGCGAAAGACGCTCCTCCCTTGCCTCTTGCCCATTCTTGCGCACCAGCACCAGATCCTGATAGCCGCGCGAGCCGACAGGCACGACCAGGCGCCCACCGTCGGCCAGTTGCTGCACCAGCGGCCGGGGCACCACCGGCGCCGCGCACGTCACCAGAATGGCGTCGTAGGGGGCGTGCTCCGGCCAGCCCAGGCTGCCATCGCCCAGGTGGAAGCGCACGTTGTTGGCGCCGAAGCGCGCCAGCGTCTCCTGCGCCTGGCGCGCGAGGGATGCAATGCGCTCCACGGTGTAGACCTCGGCCGCCAGCAGGCTGAGCACGGCCGTCTGGTAGCCGGAGCCGGTGCCGATCTCCAGCACCTTTTCCTGGCCGCCCAGCCGCAGCACCTCGGTCATGTGGGCGACCACATAGGGCTGCGAGATGGTCTGGCCCGCGGCGATGGGCAGCGCGCCGTCGAAATAGGCATCTGCCCGCGTTTCCTCGGGCACGAACAGCTCGCGCGGCACGCGGCGCATGGCATCCAGCACGCGGGGATCGGCGATGCCCCAGGCCGCCAACTGGTGGCGCACCATCCACTCGCGCTGCTCTGCGAAGCTCAGCCCTGTGGGCGCGGACGGGCGTGTGGAATAGTCGTGCATGGTCGTCAATAGCGCACGCCGAAGCCGGTGAATTCACCGCTGAATGGCTCATCGCGCACCTCCACCCCGGTGACGTAGGCGTTGGGCGGCCCCTGGCGGCACCAGGCCACCATGCGCTCCACAGCCGCCTGTTCCCCTTCCAGCACCGCCTCCACGCCGCCGTCGGGCAGGTTGCGCACCCAGCCTTTGACGCCGCAGATGTGCGCCTGCCGCTGCGCCGACGCGCGGTAGAACACCCCCTGCACATGGCCGCTGATGATAGCCCGGACGCGAACGGTTGGCATGGCGCTGTTGCTCGACTGAAAACACGGGGGGCATCGATGGCGCTGCCCGATGACCCGGATTTGATGCGGGTTCATTGCTGTTGTATCATCTTCCCCCAGTCATGTCAAACTCACTGCAACCCTATCGGGCCTCTGTATTTGACTCAAGAGTTGTATTTTGGTGTCTTGAAGGGTAAGCTTAGGGTGTAAGGCCATCTGTGTAACGAAG
>JACSRL010000524.1 GCA_014879765.1 Anaerolinea sp.
TTCGATACGCTGGCGTTGTGCGCCCTCATGCCAGTCGTGCGCCCTCAACCCGCTACTCAACCCGCGCGGGCGGCGGTGAGCAGTTCAACTGGGACAAACTGAGCAACTGAGCACAGCCGTTTGACGCACCTTGTCACCCTGTCACCTTGTCACCCTGTCACCTTGTCACCCTGTCACCTTGTCACCCTGTCATCCCATCATCCGTCCTTCCGATACCGCTCCTGTCCGTCCACCTCCCAGGTGTCGACGATGGCCATGATCACCGCGTCCACCGGGCGTTTGTCGGTCAGCACGGTCTGGCGCGCGGAGGAGCCGCTGGCGTAGAGCACCACCTCGCCCACGCCGGAGCCGACCGCGTCCACGGCCACCACGTAGCCGCTGCCTTCCTGGCCGTCGATGGTCAACGGACGCACCACCATCAGACGCAAACTCTGCATCTTCTCATCTTTTGCCGTGGAGACGACGGTTCCGACAACTTTGCCGATTAACATAGGGCCTCTTGGTGAAACGTGAAGCGTGATGCGTGAAACGGGATGCGTGTTCTGTTGCCGTAACTCGTAACGAGTAACTCGTAACCCGGAGGCGCTTTGCGCGATCCGATTTCTGGTCACGCATCACGCATCACTTTTTGTCCAGACTCGCCGCGAACGCCGATAGACGCTCCGCTGCGTTCTGCGTGATGGGTGCGCCGTGGCCAAAGCAGATGAGCTGCACCCCTTTGAGCGCGGCCAGCTTGCGGATGGAGTCCTTGGCGATGTCCATGTGCGGGGTGGCGATGGCGGGCGGCAGACCCAGCGCGCGGCCGCGGTTGTTGAGCGCATCCGCGACCAGCAGGATGCCGCGCTCCGGCTGATAGAGCGCGATCTGGCCGGCGGTGTGGCCAGGGACGTGGATCACCTGGAAGCCCTCGACCAGCATCTGCTTGTCCAGCACCAGCTCGTCCACCGGCGTCCGGGGGCGGTAGCCCAAAAAGATGTGCGTGACGAAGTCGAAGGCCCGGCCATAGGCGCGCCGCAGCAGTGAATTGCCCATGACGCGGCGCTGGCGGCCCTCGACCACAGCCTTCTCCACCGCGTGACAGATGACCCGCGCGCCGCTGGCAGCCTGGATGGCCGCCAGCCCGCCCATGTGGTCGATGTCGCCGTGGGTGACGATGATCCGGTCCAGCCGGCCGGGGCCTAGTTGCTGCACAAAGGCCAGGATTCGAGGTGCATCGCCGGGCATGCCCGCGTCGATCAGGGTCAGCTTGCCGTCGGGCCGCTCCCAGACGTAGGCGTGGACGATGCCCTTTTCCATGCCGTCCACCAGGTGGAGGCCAGGCGCGATCTGCACAGCTACAGCTCCTTCAGGCCAAAGCGTTCCTGATAGAGTCCCACCGAGCGCATGATCTCGGCCTTGGCCGCGGCCGCATCTTCCCAGCCGATGGGCTTGGTGCGCTGGCCTTCCAGGTCCTTGTAGACCTCGAAGAAGTGCGCGACCTCGTTCAGATAGCTCTGCGGCACGTCGCTCAGGTCATGGTAGCCGTTGAAGCTCGGATCGGTGGCCGGCACGGCCAGGATCTTGGCGTCCTCCTGGTCACGGTCCAGCATGCGAAAGATGCCGATGGGGCGTGCCTGGATGATGCAGCCGGGGAAGGTCGGCTCGTTGACCATCACGATGATGTCCAACGGGTCGCCATCCTCATAGAACGTGCGCGGAATCAGGCCGTAGTCGCCGGGGTAGACCATGGAGGAGTAGAGGACGCGATCGAGAAAGATCACGCCGTTGGCCTTCTGGTATTCGTATTTGTTGCGCGAGCCTTTGGGAATCTCGACAATGACATAGATGGTTTCGGGGGCGTCAGGCCCCGTGCGCAGATCGCGCCAGATATTCTGCATGGCGTCTATCCTTCTGTGGCGTTCTGGCGTCCCAGAGGCAACACCTGATCCACGTTGTTGTGCGGCCGCGGGATGACGTGGACGGAGACGACCTCGCCCACCTTTTCGGCCCCGCGCACGCCCGCTTCCACGGCGGCCTTGACCGCCGCCACGTCGCCGCGCACGATGGCGGTCACATAGCCGCCGCCGATCTTTTCATAGCCAACCAGCTCGACCTTGGCCGCCTTGACCATCGCGTCCGAGGCTTCGACCATGGCGGCAAATCCTTTGGTTTCGATCATGCCTAGTGCTTCTGCCATGAGAAGTGCTCCTTTCAATCAGTGAAACGTGATGCGTGATGCGTGAAACGTGATACGTGATGCGTGAAACGTGAATGTGTGAATGTTAGGGAACGGCTTTATCGCTCGTGAGATCCCTGTTCGGAATCCAGGGGGAAATCTCGTTAACCCAACTCACGTTTCACGTTTCACGTTTCAATCATTCGTGCCGCCGGGGTCGCGGCCGCTGACCCCTTCCAGCGCGGCCACGGCGGCGCCGTAGCCGGCCATGATATCGCGCTCGTCGCCGCCCAGGTAGACGCGGCCGAACGCGCCGAAGGCCATGACCTCCAGAATGTTGATGTTGGCCCGCTTTTCGGCCTCATTGGCGGCCAGCGCGGCGTAGCCGGCCGGCTCCACCTCCAGCACGTAGAGTGTCTGGCCGGCCAGCAGCATGTGGCCGTGGCGCATGCGGTTGATCAACTGCACCTGGTGCGCGTCGATGTTGCGGATGATCTGGCTGGAGAGGATGCGCGGCCGCATGCGGTCGGCCTCGACCAGCCCCAACGCATCCAGGATGGCCGCGCCGGCCGCGCGCGTCTCAGCCTGCGACTCGGAGTGTACCTCCAGCAGGCCGTAGCGCCGTTCGACGATCTGCATGCCCGGCCGCACGCGCGTGGCCTTGAGCGCGATATCGGTGATGCGGTTGATCTCGATGCCGGGGGAGATCTCGATCCACAGCGACGCGTCGTGGGGCAGCGGCAGGAAGCCGCGTGCCACGGTGCCCAGGAAGGCCGCGTGCTGCGGCTGCAGGCTATCCAAAAAGACGTAGGAACGCAGATCGACGCTCACGGGGTGGTCCTTTCTCAGTCGGGACTTGTCAGTCCTGCGGTTACAGGTGGCGCAGCCGGGCGCGGGGGTGATCGACGCCCTCGCGCAGCTCTTGCTGGCTGAGACCGACGGCCTGCGCCAGCAGTTCCATGTTCTCGAAATCCTCGTTGGTCAGCTTCAGCAGCCGCTGGCGCTGCTCCGCGCTGAGCTTGCGCCCGACCGTGGCCCGCTCCGGCGCGGCCAGCAGCCGGTCGCGGCAGGGCTCGCACTGCATGGCGTGCCCCAGCAGGATGGCCAGGTCGCTGGTGCGGTCGTAGTTGGCGGCCGTGCTGGTGGAAGAGAGGGTCATGCCGTGCCTCCCGCGACTTCTTTGATGATCTTGATGCCCGCGCTGGCGCCCAGCCGGGTTGCGCCGGCCGCGATCATGGCCTGGGCATCCTTGCCGGAGCGGATGCCGCCGGCTGCCTTGACGCCGATGCCCGGCCCCACCACCTGGCGCATCAACGCCACGTCAGCCGCGGTCGCGCCGCCAGAGGCGAAACCGGTGGATGTTTTGACATAATCGGCGCCGGCGGCCTGGGCGATGGCGCAGCTTTCGACCTTCTCCTCGTCGGTCAGCAGCGCGGCCTCGATGATCACCTTGACGCTGGCCTGGCGCGCATGGGCGGCGCGCACCACCGCGGCCACATCCTCGGCCACCAGCTTGTAGTCGCGCGACTTGAGCGCGCCGATGTTCTGCACCATGTCGATCTCGCTGGCGCCGCCGGCGATGGCCCGCTCGGTCTCGAAAGCCTTGACCTCCGGCAGGGTCGCGCCCAGAGGAAAGCCCACCACGGTGCAGACCTTGACCGGGCTGCCCCGCAGCAGGTCGGCGCAGAGCGGCACCCAGGCCGGGTTGACGCAGACGGTGGCGAAGCTGTTGGCGCGCGCCTCGTCGCACAGCTTGACGATCTCGGCGCGGCTGGCGTCGGGCTTGAGCAGCGTGTGGTCGATCATGCGCGCCAGGTCGGCCGGCACCTGGCCCGCGCCCAGTCGCGCGCTCAGCCGGTCCGCGCCAGCCTGCACCACGTCCCGGCAGCGGTCCGGACAGTTGACCGCGCAGTTGCCCTCGCAGCCCTGCCCGCAGCCGGAGCAAGCCGACCCGCCGGCCGGGTAGCTTTTCAGCACCTCGCGGGTGATGATGTCGATCAATTGGTCCAGGGAGTAGTTGGATAGTGACATGGTGGCGTGAAACGTGATGCGTGGTCGGAGTGTGTGAAGATGGGAGGTGTCTTTGGGATGCGTAACCCGTAACTCGTAACTCGTAACCCGGAGTGTGTGCGGATGCGAGGTGTCTTTCAGTGGCGTGAAACGTGACCGAAGTCCAGGCCCTGAGGGGCCTTTGTGCTGTGAGCCGGTGGGTTTCTAACCAC